>JAXDCF010000102.1:0-4058 GCA_034678205.1 Patescibacteria group bacterium | reverse complement strand
AAAAAAGTTTCATCATACATTTTAAAAGAGTCCATTACCCTAAGTAAAAGGCCAATTACTAAAACATATTTGAGCTTAGGAAGAGTAATATATCGAAATGTTGACCAGATAGAAGCTGCGTCAACTTTGGCTGCCTGATAAAACTCTTGAGGTATTGAATTTAACCCTGCATAACTCAATAAAATTACTAATGGAGTCCAATGCCAGACATCCATTGCAACCATAGTCCACCAAGCTTGTCCTCCGTTCACAGCTGGGTTATACACAACACCTAATTTAGACATTATTACAGGCAATAGCCCAACATCAGGCCTGGTAAAAACCCTCCACATAATCCCAACAACATTCCAAGGAATTAACAAAGGTATTCCAAGCAAAATTAAAGCAATAACTGACCAAGACGTCTTTTGTTTCGGTAAGGTAAATGCTAAACCGATGCCTAATGGAATTTCAATTAAAATTACAATAAATGTAAATAAAAATTGTTTCTTTATCGATGACATAAATGCGGGATCCCTTAATGCACTGACATAATTTTGCCATCCTACTGGTTCAGCAAAGGTTCCTGCAAACAAATCTAACAAAGAATAATTAAACACCGTTATAAGCGGTACAACTGCAATAAGAAACATAATTACCAATGCCGGTAGCAGCAAAAACAAAACTCTCATATTTTTCATTGGTCCCACTCTTCTCAATATTTAATAATTAAAAAATTATTTCGTGATTAATACTCCATTTTCATAAATTCTTAAATTTACTTCATCTTCTGTTATACTAACCCAGGTTTCTTGACCTTCATTAATTTCTACTTCTCTTAAAACTTTTCCCTTAATTACTGTATCTCCCACTTTTAAAGTAAGAACCTTAAAATAACCCATATTTTCAATTGAAATTAATTTAGTTAGAAAAAAACCCTCTTTGGCCTCTTCCTTGCTATACCTAACATATTCAGGTCTTATCCCTAACTGAAGCATTCCTGTTCTGCCTTTTAAAATCTCTTTCATATTCTGAGTCATATTTATTTTAAAATCGTTAAAATCGAGCATATTATCTTTAATAGAAAAATTATAAATATTCATTCCTGGTGTCCCAATAAACCAACCCACAAATGAAGTATTTGGATAATCATAAAGTGTTTCAGGAGTCCCTTCTTGAACTATATTCCCATCTTTCATCACTACTATTTTCTCTGCAAATGATAGAGCTTCATATTGATCGTGAGTTACATAAATCATTGTCATATTTAAACGCTGTTGTATTTTCTTGAGCTCTTTCCTTAAAAACCATCTCTGATGCAAATCAAGCTGAGTCATGGGTTCATCAAGTAGAATTATGGCAGTATCTTTACGAACAAGCCCTCGCCCTAAAGCAAGCAATTGTCTTTGTCCTGCATTCAATTTTCTTGGATTATCCCGAAGAAACTGTTCTAGCCCAATAATTTTTGCGATTTCAATAACTCTTTCTTTAATCTCATTTTCCAATAATTTTCTGTTCCTTAGAGGGAATGCTAGATTACCATAAACATCAATCGAATCATAAACAACTGGAAATTGAAAAAGTTGAGCAATGTTTCTTTCTTCCGGGGACAAGTCGGTAACATCGGTGTCATTAAAAAATACCTTACCCTCAGTAGGTTTGAGTAAACCAGAAATTAAATTTAAAAGAGTGGTTTTCCCGCATCCTGAAGGACCAAGCAGTGCACCAGCACATCCATCTTCAAAAACTAAATCAATACCTTTAAGCGCTTCAGCGCCTTTTCTCCTTTTACCACCATAAACATATCTTATATTTTTTAGCCATATTTTAGCCATTATTAATATTCTCCAATTAATATCACTTTTTCTTCCTAATTTTCTATAGTGGGAGAAACAAACTCACCATTTGCTATAACTAGCTTCCTCGTTTTTTTATCAAAAATAAAACAATTTACAAAATTAACAAATATTTTTACTTCTTCTCCAACATTAAATTGAAAATCCCGATTATTATTTATACATACAAGTTCCTTATTTTCCCATTGTAATCCCAAGGTTACTGTTGATACTGTTGACTCAAGAAAGTCAATTTTTCCCTTAAAAGAAAGACCATCACTCTCCTCTTCATTTATTTTAAAATCCTGGGGTCTTATTCCAATTACGTATTCGCCCTCTTTTAATCTGTTTTCAAATTTAATCGAATTTAATATATACTTCTCTTCCTCGCCAACTTTTATAAAACATTTCTTATCATTCTTTACTAAATTACATTCCAACATGTTCATAAATGGATCACTAAAATGATAACCAACTTCAATTGAGCTTGGTTTCAAGTACACATCATTTGCTTGACCATACTGAATAATTTTACCTGCATTAAGAAACGCTATATGGGTAGACATCGAGAGGGCATCAACAGGCTCAGGTGTAGCATAAATAACTGTACATCCTTTGAAAATTGTTTTTAAATCAGTCCTTAGTTCTTCTCTTAACTTATAGTCTAAATTACCTAAGGGTTCATCGAGAAAAATAAACTTTGACCCTTTAACAAGAGCTCTTGCAATTGCCGTTCTTTGCTGTTCACCCCCACTTATTTCTCCGGGAAGACGCTTTAATAAATGACTAATTTTTAAACGTTGTGCTATTTGTTTAACTTTCTCATCAATCTCTGTTTTTGAATATTTTTTATTTAATACTCTTAGTGGAGATGCTATATTTTCATATACTGTAAGTGAAGGATAATTAATAAATTCTTGAAATACCATTGATATTTCTCTTTTTTGTACTGGTAAATCGGTCACATCAACTCCATCATAATAAACTTTTCCTTCTGTTGCTTTTTCTATTCCTGCCATTATTCTTAAAAGAGTAGTTTTGCCTGCTCCCGTAGGTGCTAATATCGTTGTAAATGATCCTTTTATAATTTCTAAACTTAAATTATCTAATATTGTTTTATTTTTATATTTTTTTGTTATATTTACCACTTTAATTCCCATAAATAACCTTCCTTGAAACTAAATAATTTATTTATTTAACAATGTTTCAAATTACTTTTTTACTTTCAACCTAATATTATTTTTTATTTTACGATTATTTTATCTATCTTCATTTCACCTTCTTCTATACAATTTTTTTTAAGATCCCATTTATTTGATAACTATTTTTTAATCCTGATTATCTTTAAATTTCCCTTATTTCTTAGGTTTTTCCTTCTTTTTTTAAATATCATTAACCTTTCTTTAATTACTCATAATCATTCCATTGTTTGATAGTAAAATGGTACTCAATAAATTTAATATACTTTAATTTCTCAATAAATCCTTTTTGTCTAAACTAATCGTAGACTAACATCCTATAAATTTTTTGTCAAGTTTTTTTGTTATTTTTTTATCATTTTTGGTTAGATTATTATACTATTATAATTTTTTGATTACATTTATAAATGTTAATCAAATTTTATTTCCCCTTATTCTGAATTTTTATCTTTAAGATGATAAATCTATTTCTTTTTATGTGTTATTACATTTTTGATTAGATAGGTATTATTACTTGATAAAAAGATCATCGCCACTTATTGAGTAAAATTCCAAATTTGATCTATTCCAAACCAGTGAAGCATACCTTGAAATAGTAACCTCATATACGACTGGAGCTCATTTAAGCCAGTTTATGCCTAACCCAGGATTTCTTGGTGGATTCAAATACTGATGGAGTAAATTCAAAAACAATGCTTCTCTTCGTTTGGATAACTCCCAAAATGAATCAGCTGTTCCCGCTGTAAAGTTACTAAGTTCAAACTTTCGCTGCTTTTGGTGGCACAAAAATATGGGGCGATATTTCTTGGAAAAGTTAAAAAAAGTTTTGAACCATTAGCTATACCCCAAAAGAAGTTTTGGTTTGGGAAACATTTTTTACTCTACTCTTCAAGGATTTGATTGAAAAAGAAAGATACCGATGAAAGGTCAGTTGAGCCGCTTACTCTCATTTCCATTAAGGCCGGAATAAAAGGATTTATCACTCCGTTAAAGTGAATTAAAGGGTCTGTGAAAAGGTCTCTATTATAAAAAACGAAGGACTTTT
>JAXDCF010000101.1:0-6787 GCA_034678205.1 Patescibacteria group bacterium | reverse complement strand
AGTTGGTATCGGGTTATTTTTTGCCATAGAAAGTATTAGCAATAGTACATTAATTACGGATTATAGTTATATATTATTTTTATCTATTTTTATATCTTTTGTCTTTTTTATTTTTTATTTCTTTGTTCGGAACTTATCTCTTATCAAAAGGATTACCAAAATCACAATTAATACTTTTTTTATTCTTTTTCTAATCGCAACCTGTTTTTTGGGGTGTATTTATTTTTATTTAAATATAAACGCTCAAGCAAATCCCGATACTTCCGGCTGGGGAGGGTTTTTAATGATTGGCGTAATTTCTTTATTTATACAAAGTGGGGTTTTTGTTTTAGTATTAGCATTGTGGCAAATAATGATACTTATTATTGATAGAAAGTCTCGCAATCTAACGATGCTTTTAGTAATTTTAATTTTATGTAGTGGCGTTATTTTATATTTTTTGAATAAAAATAACGTAGCCAAAGAATATAAAAATAGTGAAACCCAGAACTTATTCTGGACTGCAAGCAATGGCCGATTAGAGGGTGTGCAAAAAGCAATTAAAGCCGGCGCGGACGTCAATTCAATAGATAATTACACAGGTCAAACAGCATTAAGCCAAGCTGCCGGAAAAGGGAATCTCGATATTGTTAAAGAACTAATAAAGGCTGGCGCGGATGTTAATACTAAAGATGGCGTGGCACTGATAGAGGCTTCTGTGTATGGCCATCTCGATATTGTTAAAGAACTAATAAAGGCTGGCGCAGATGTTAATGCTAATCAAGACGATGTTTATAGTGCTACGGCCTTGATTGGAGCATCTAGGAATGGATATCTTGATATCGTTAAAGAATTAATTAAAGATGGCGCCGATGTTAATTTTAATAAAAAAAATCCCGAGTATGTTATTTATGGTAGCACGGCATTAATGTATGCATCTAGTAATGGCCATCTTAATATCGTTAATGAATTAATTAGCGTGGGCGCAGATGTTAATGCAACAGATTATAACTATGAAACGGCATTAATGTATGCATCTAGCAATGGTCAATTTGACATTGTTAAAGAACTAATAAAGGCTGGCGCCGATGTTAATGCAAAAGATTCTAAAAATAAGACGGCGTTAATACGGGCATCTGAAAATGGCCAAGGGATTCGCGATCAAAGATTTCTTGATATCATTAAAGAACTAGTTAAAGCTGGTGCGGATGTCAATGCTAAATCTGATAATGGCACTACTGCTTTGGGAGCGGTTGAGTATAATAAAATTTTTGACATGATAGAATTTCTAAAAGATGCAGGAGCTAGGGAATAGAATATTCCTTGGAACAGGGTCTAACATCGTCCACTAATCGGAGCTAAATCAAGACCCACTTTTAGTGGGTTTTTGTTTGTGATATACTTTATTTATAAAAATTATATTTTATGAAAAAAGCAAAAAGACGACCATTTGTATTTTTATGCACAGGCATGTCATTAGACGGCAAGCTTAGTAATTATAAAAAAGAATGTTCTGCTATTTCAAGCGATGACGATAGAGAAATGCTTTATGATATGAGGGTTATTGCCGATGCGGTAATGATCGGAGGCAATACCTTAAAATTAGACGATTCGGGACTAACCGTTAAAAGCATTGAAAGACAAAAAAAGAGGTTAAAATCAGGAAAGCCAGCAGAGCCTATAAAAGTTTCCATTGTTTCTAATGCCAACGATCTAAATATTAAGGGAGATTTTTTTAATAAAGGCAGTGCGGATAAGGTTGTTTTTACAACAAAACAGACTTCGAAAAAAAAGATAAAGGAAATAGAAAAGAAAGCTAAAGTCTTTGTCCTTGGAGACAAAAAAGTTGATTTAAGAAAGGCTCTTGAGTTATTGTATGAATTGGGAGTTAAAAAATTAATGGTTGAGGGTGGGGGAGAATTAATTTTTTCTTTACTTAAGGATGATTTAGTTGATGAGATTAATCTAAAAATAGGGAATTTAATACTTGGAGGTAGGGATACGACTACTTTTTGTGATGGAGAGGGATTTGATAGTTTTAACTATAAGAAAGTTAAATTTGTCAAAATAATAAAAAAGTCCAATTATTTTATTTTAAAGGCTAAAGTTGTAAAGAATTAATATTATAAGAAACTATGCATCAAAAACAAAAAGGGTTTGCTCCTATAATTATCATCGGAATCGTGGTTTTAGTTTTGGCTATAGCCGGAGGAATCGGATATTATTTGATTAATAAACAATTTTCAAAACAAGCAGCCTGTACTACGGAAATTAAAGCTTGTCTTGATGGATCTTCGGTTGCCCGAACAGGTCCTAATTGTGAATTTGCAGAATGTCCAGAAATAAATAAGCAGCAAAATTTATCAGAAAATGAAAAAAGTATAAATAATTTTAAAGGTGATAATTATGGAACAGGACTATTAACTGTTTCTAATATCTCAAATCCAGTTCTAGGAATTTCTAATTATGGCAAGAAAGATGTTCCGCTTCTTAGTTTTAATTTAAATATTGATCAAGTCGAAGATGTTAATCTTTCGGGTGTCGCTATTGAGTTTTATACAGAAATTTATGGAGAAGAATTAAGGTGGGATTTGCTTAGAAACATGCGACTAATTGACGAAAATGGCGATATTTATTCTCAAGTAGACGCACTATCTTCGTTTCATGAAACTGCTACAGACAGGTCTTGGTCTTATACCACAACTTACGCTTGGTTCAATGGTAATGTTATATTACAAAAAAATACAAATAAAACATTTACATTATTGGCAGATATTCCCCAAAACTCTTCATTTAAAATTATGCATGCCTTGCTTCCATCGGGGACCGGTAATCCCGAATCAACATTTGGAAAAGGAATTTCGGCACACTTTAAAACTATAGGTGTCGATAGTAATCAACAGCCTCAAATTAATGGTGAGGCAAGCGGTGTAGTTTATATAAAAAATTCAGATAATCCTTCAATAATTTTACGTCAAGATAGTTCTTTCAAGGCTACATATCCCCGCATTTCAAAAGACGTTATTTTATCTAAATTTTATATTGAAGTAGGAAAAGAGAAAGATGTTGAGATATCTGAGATAGCATTAAGAATAACCAATTTTGTTCCTTCTCAATTTAAAAATATCAAATTATTAGAAAATAAAGAAAGGCAATATGGTTTTACCGTCGACGATCCCTTAGAAACTACAGGGGTAAATGTTATTTTTAATGATAAACTAGTCATTAAAGCTGGTTCTATAGCAAATTTTGAGCTTATTGCCGATACTTTTATTCCTAGCGATGAGGATAGTGAATATGGGACACAACTTCAAAGAGAGGTACAACTTCATACGGTCGGTATTACCACCAAAGAAGATGTTTTTAAGGCTGGCTATGTAGATACTTGGCTAGAATTTTATTAATTTATTGTCAAACAAGTTTTAATATTGTCCATAAATCCTCACATTCAAAACCGGCCATTCCGCCGGTTTTTTTGTTCATTAATTGATTATATCAAAAGTGTCATAAGTGTTTAGAAATTGCCCTGTTTAGGTTCAGATACATATGGCACTCCCTAGTCTTGCATTTATTTTTATTAAGACGTATAATCTTAATTAAAGGTACCCAAATATGGGTACCAATAGAACATTAATCAAAAATACATGGCAAAAGACTATATTTTAGACATCATGAGATCAAAGAAGACGGTTTTTACTTTTAAAGATTTAATTTTGTTATGGGGAGAATCTGATATTAATTTTGTGAAGAAGAAAATCCATCGTTATGTTAAGTCCGGCAGAATGAATTCTGTCCGCAAGGGGATTTATTCTAAAGATAAAAATTATAATCATTTTGAATTAGCGACTCGAATTTATACGCCTTCTTATATAAGCTTTGAAACAGTATTAACTAGGACAGGAATAAATTTTCAGCACTACGGAAATATATTTGTTGCTTCTTATGTTACTCGTGAAATTGAAGCCGACGGACAAAAAATATCTTTTATTAGAATAAAAGATTATGTTTTAAGCAATACAATTGGAATTGAGCATATAAATGAGGTGGCCATCGCTACAAAGGAGCGGGCTTTTTTGGATAGAATATATGTTAGCAAGGATTATCATTTTGACAATTTAGATGTTTTAGATTGGGATAAGATTTTTGAAATTTTACCTATTTATAGAAATCAAAGAATGAATAAAAAAGTTCAAGAATATTTTGAATATTATAAAGAAAATAAGGACTAAATAATATGACATTAGACTACTCGAAACATAAAAATATTTTATTGCAAATATTGAAAGACATCTTTTCTGATACTTCTCTCGCTCCATACGTGGGATTTAAAGGAGGGACAGCAGCCTTCATGTTTTATGGCTTAAATCGTAATTCAGTTGATATCGATCTAGATCTCTTAGATGAAAGCAAGGAGCAGGAAGTATTTGAGAAAATCCAAAAAATAACTAAAGGCTATGGCAAGGTCGTGGATTCAAGGATTAAAAGGTTTAATTTGATTACAGTTATCTCATATGATGAGAAATCTCAAAACATTAAGATTGAAGTCAATCGTCGTAATTTTGGTTCTAAATATGAATTAAAAACATTACTCGGCATTTCAATGCAAGTAATGGTTAAAGAGGATATGTTTGCTAATAAATTAATGGCAATGTATGAACGGATTGGTAAAACGAGCCGGGATGTTTACGATGTATATTTTTTTATAAAGAACGATTGGCCGATAAATAGAAAATTAGTTGAGGATCGCGCCAAAATGTCCTTTGGAGAAGTTTTAATTAAATGCATTGATTTATTAGAAAAAATGGATGATCGGCATATTCTTGATGGACTTGGAGAAATGCTCACCGAGTCTCAGAAAGATTGGGCTCGAGCAAAATTAAAAACAGACACAATATTTTTATTAAAAGTTTTGTTAGAAACTGAAAAATAAATTTAAATTATAATATATGCATCAAAAAAAAGGATTTACGCCCATTATTATTATCGGAATCGTGGTTTTGATTTTGGCTATAGCCGGCGGGGGAGGGTATTATTTAATGAATAAAAATAAACAGAGTGAAAATAATAATAATCACGAACAACAAAAACATGAAAATCAGACAACCAAGATTACTGGTTGGAAAAAATATATTCCTGATAGTGGGTCGGTTTATGATACCAATGATTGGTCTTCATATAATTTAATAAATAGTAATACATCTTTTTCTATAGAATATCCCAATGATTGGAGTTTAGATTATAGCGTTTTTCAAGATTCAAAAGGGGAAAAGATAGCAGAATTTTCACCCGGCTTAGTTGTATTAAATGATGGGCAAAAATGTTTTGATGTGGTTAATAATGAAGAGGGATTATTCGAAACACTTTTTCAGACAGAAACATCGATAAATGGCCTGCAATGCGTCTTTAGAAAAAATAAGATTTATCTCGATGGTGGCCCTTCCCTTGCTGGTGTTGGCTATTGGTATGGAAACGAATATTGTTTATCTGATGGTAAAAATGCATTTGTTATGACATTTTATGATAAAGAATTAGATTCTGAGAAAACCGAAATTTTTAATCAAATCCTTTCTACTTTTAAATTTTTCTAATCTATGGTTTTAAGCGTATCGCACGATGGGAGCAGATTCAAAACCGGCCATTCCGCCGGTTTTTGGTTTGTGGTATAATCTTTTTAAGATTAATAAAATACAAGAAAATATGCATCAAAAACAAAAAGGGTTTGCACCCATAATCATTATCGGAATCGTGGTTTTGGGCTTGGCAATAGTTGGAGGGGGTGGATATTATTTAATAAATAAGAATAAGCAGAAAGAAAATAATAATAAAATTCAAGGACAGGTCAACGTTAAGATTGGAGAGGGTTATATTTATATAGATTCTATAGAAAAAGCAAAAGGAACTGGAATTCTTTATTACGAAAAGGAATATTTTAGATTTAACTTAAAAGGAGAAAAAGTTATTCTTCTTACAATCCCGGACAGCGGATATGTCTATGGTTGGAATAATCCTTGCGATAAAAATTTTAAAGTAAAAGATCTAAACGAAGTTAAAACTTGTTTATTGCAAGATAAGGAGCTTCCCTGTATCGCGGATACTAAGAGCATAAATGCATTGATTTCTGTTGAATATACTAAGGAAGATCATAATCTTTTCTCAATATCAAAAAGGGCCAAGTTTGTTTTTAATGAACAAAATAATATTTTTGAATTGGATGCACAATCGGAAATATCGATGGATCAAATTAACGGGCTATTCAAAGATGATGAAGCTTTATTTTTGAATAATAATAAAAAAGAAATTTATGACTTGGCCATGAATGGAAATGAATTTCAAAAAAAGTGGTCCGATGAACTACTTAAAAAAGATATAAAGCCATATATTAAGGTAGTAGAACCAAACGAAAACAAAAGTTTTTGTTTTGGAGAAGAAGTTTTTATAGAATGGGAAAGTCAAAAAATTTCTTCTCTTAGACTAATGGTAAGAGACTATTATTTATATGGCTATACTAATTATTATTTTTCAGGGCAACCAACCGACTATCCCTCCACATATAATGAAGAACAAAAAAGTGGGAGGGGAAAGGTTGCGTGGGTTGTCGGAGATGCTAGTTCTAAAATGTTTCCAGGAGAAACATATAAAATAGCTATTGAAGCCAGGGATGAGAATGGAAATATGCTAAACGACGAAAGCGACAATTTTTTTATTATAACAGATTGCCTAGATCCGAGTTTTACATTAATTTTTCCAAACACCAGCGATAGAAAAGTTATAGCAGAAACTTTATTTGAAAATTATCTAAAACAATTTT
>JAXDCF010000100.1:0-7993 GCA_034678205.1 Patescibacteria group bacterium | reverse complement strand
AAAGAAAAATTTTTCTTTACAGAGGTCGTAAGCAACAATATACCAAATTCAATTGAATTTTGGACAGAGGCCTATTGTCCATTTGAAAAGAAATATTCATATATTATACCTTATGATTTTGATTTAGTTTCATGCGAAAAAGGCATTGACGGCAGTCATGGTGGTTGCACAACCTGCGCAATGAGTAAAATAAAGCTTAAATTAAAACCAATCAGCACTTTTTACGAAGCATATGATTTTCCATATAAAGAAGGGCAAATGACTAGTATATTGAAAGAATTTGGAATAACAAAAGCTATAAAATCTTTTTCTCAATACTACCTCTACGATTTTAATAATGAAACTAGCGATAAAAATACTATTGGAGAAATATCTCAGATTAGAAAAAACTACTATATTAAATTAAACGGGATAAAATACGGTCCATATCAGCAAATCGTTACTTTCGGATCAAAAGAATATCCAGCCTTTTATTATCGTTTCAAAAATAAATATTATGCCAATATAGCCGGCAATATCCTTGGGCCATACGATTCAATAATCAAGGTCTATCGTGATCAAGGCGGATTTCTTATTTTTTATAGAAACAATAAGGAATATTTTATCAACCTAAACAATAAAATAGAAAAAACCTTAGCTTGTAACTATATTAATATTACTTATAACAAGGGAAATTATGTTTACGATTGCCTTGTTCAAACCGAAAATAAAAACGATTATTATTCGCCAATGAGTCATTATTACAATATCGTAAAAAACCACCAATTATATTATTTAGGCGATGCGCCCGATCCAAATTCTACCCCAGATTACATAGGACGAGTTCTCGTGCGAAATGATAAATTTTTAGTACCTTTTTTCACTTATCAAAATTGGCAACAATCCTTATATTACGACGGAAATATTTACGGCTCGTATGATCTGTTTAAATCAGACCTAATATCAGAAAATAATTTAGTGTATTTTATTTACGAAAAAGGAGGATCAACTTATTTAAAAATTATTCAAAAACTCAAATGAAAAATAAATTTTTTCTATTAGCTTTTTTTGGTGTAGCACTATTGATTGGGTTTGTGGCCTTGTTTAGCTATTTAATATCAAACAACGGAAATAAATCTGGATCAGAAATAGATCAAAAATCTCCTTATGCTGAATACGAAATCGGCGAAGAGGAACATACTAATTTTCCATCTTTAATAAGTGATGCAAAACCAGACGAAAATATCAGCATTAGCTACTATTATGCTCCAAGTAGCTTTTACGGAATGTGCGACCAAGATCCACACTATGGTTATGAAATAATAGATTATGACGAAAAAGATGGTGCAAATATTTTTGCCTATTCTAGTCATTGGGGAAATTATAGTAGCACGGAGGTTAATTTTAAAGATACTTATAATGTTAAATATGTTGGCCTTAAAATATCTTCAGGTGAAGACCTAATTGATGATTTTTATATTGAATTTAATGGGGGATTTTCTTTTAAATCAAGCGAAAATAAAAATTTTTGGGAAAAATTTGCTCAAATTTTGCCATCAGTTAATGCTTGTTCTTTTTCTGATTTTCCTGGTGGCGGAGGGGCATATGTAATTTCATCAAAGCTTAATTTTGTAATAAAAGAAAAGGATGTGCTTTGGTTTACTCCTGAAGAAGAATTAACTGTAAGTCCAGAAATAAATAGCATGCAAATAAGTTTTTATAAAAAGGATAACGCCGGTGGTCCGGTTATGATCACCCTAAACAATATAATATTTGAGAAAAATAACTCTTATTTCTTCTCTAATAATTCTTTGGAAGAATTTTCCGAATACAGACATTCAGAATGTATTAATTCTTCTTTTAATGGAATTCTACCTAAAAACGAAACTGGGAGCATTTCATTTACTATAGAATCATATTATGAAAATAATGATATCGAAAAATTTATTATACAACTAGCCAATATTGGAAAAGACAATATTACATTGAATAAGGAAAATTTAGAAAATATACCTATTTCTGCTATAGAAGTTTTTTCTGGAGATAATCTTAATAACCTAAAAAGCGTTTTAAAGATAGATCTAGGGGAATCAAGTGACTTCAGAAACAGAATAAACGGAAAAACCCTTTTCTCAAAAGGAGATTTTATTAACATAGATTATAATATAAATAAAACAAATAAAGTAGTCGTGGAATTAACAAAAAAAAATATTCCTAATCAAAACGAATTTTCGATTTGGATTGTAGGGGATCCATTTATCTATAACAACAACCCTCGCATAGAGATAAAATAAACATGCCTTATTATAAAAAATTAATTTATTTTATTTTTTTATTTTTGTTTTTGGGATTTTTAAGTTTTTTAATTGATTTTTCAAAAATTACACTATTTAATGAAAAAAAAGAGCTAGTTTTAGATAAGTCAAGCAATGAATTAAACCTAGGGCAAAGTATGATTGTTGGAGTTGCGGGATATAATTTAACTGAAGACGAAAAAAGGATTCTTGAAAAAATAAAACCTGCGGGCATTATATTTTATGCTCGAAATTTTCAAAACGAAAGTCAATTTAAAGAATTAATAAATCTAACAACAAAAATAGTTGGGAATAATTGTTTTTTGATGATTGATGAAGAGCCTGAAGGGGCTGAAAGAATAGGCGTTTTTAAAAAAAGTTTTGTTTCTAGCGTTCCCAATTGGGAAACAATAAAAAATGGAGCATATGAGTTATCAAATTTTGGACTTAACACTGACCTAGCTCCTGTGGCGGATTTTGGTTTTAATCACAATACATTTATAAGAAAAAGGATTCCGGTTGATAATGTTGATAATCTAAAAAACTTTAATGCAAGCTTTATCCAAATCTTACATCAAAATAAGGTTATGGTAACATTAAAACACTTCCCAGGAATGGGATTCTTTAACGACGACCCTCATCTAAAAATACCCCAAAATCAAATATCAGAAAAAGATTTCAATAAATCACTTGAAATCTTTAAAAATGGAATAGACGCTGGAGCTGATTTTGTAATGACAGCGCATGCATTTTATAAAAACATTGATACCGAAAATATCGCTACTTTCTCCGCTCCTATAATAAAAGATATACTTATTAATAAATTAGATTTTAGAGGATTGATAATAACAGACGATTTATCTGATATGCCAGTTACAAATCCAAATTTTACTCATATAGACGCCGGTATTAAAGCCCTAGTGGCTGGTAATAATTTAATTGCTTTTTCACATCAATTAGAAAGAACAGAAATCATTTATGATGGTATTTTAGAAAAAATTAAAACCGATTCTGAACTTAATAAAACCCTGCAAGAAAATTATTTAAAAATAAGTAATTTTAAAAAAGAAAAATTTCAATAAAACATTTTTTATTTTGTCAAAAATTGTTTGATTTTTGATATTGCTTGAACTTGAGTTTTAACCCAGATAATCTGGCTTTGTTTTTTAAACCAAGTCATCTGACGCTTGGCATAAGAAATGGTATTTTGAATTATTTTTTCCTTTACTTGTATTTTAGAAGCTTTCTCGTTTAAATAATCTTTCCATTCTTGGTATCCAATTGTTTGCATCGGCCCTAGATTAAAACTATATTTTTTTAATAAATTTTTTACTTCTTTTTCTAAGCCCGCTTTTATCATCTTATTAACTCTTTTTGTAATCCTAATTTCCAATTCTTTCTGATTGGGCCTTAACCCTAATTGCAAAACTTCGTAAATTGGTTCTTGCATTTTTCGTTCCTGCCAAAATGGCTGGCCCGTAGTTTTACAAACTTCAATAGCGCGCGTTAAACGTCTCTTATTGTTTTTATCTATTTTTTCCGCGCCCATAGGGTCTAATTTTTGATATATTTTAAATAATTCATCTATATTTTTCTTTTCTAATTCTTGTCTTAATTTTTTATTAGGTTTAATCTTTGGAAAATCTAAATTATCAACTATGGCTTTTATATACAACCCTGTACCGCCAACTAAAAACGGGGTTTTACCTTTTTTTATTATTTCATTAATCGCTTTAATCGCTTGTTCTTTAAACAAAGCCACATTATATTTTTGGTTTGGCTCCAAAACATCTATTAAGTGGTGTTTTATTCCATCAACACAATAAATACCTGCCTTGCGTAGCGTTGGCGAAGCAGAGGGCTTACTAGTGCCAATGTCCATTCCTTTATAAATCAAACGAGAATCAGCCGAAACAATTTCTCCGTTAAAATTTTTAGCCAACTGAATTGCTAAATCTGTTTTTCCCGAAGCAGTTGGTCCAGCAATCACCACAAGTTTCGGCTTAACAAATTCTCCTTCTAAAGACCAGGCCGATACTTTTTTAATTTTTAGATTTACAAATTGACCAATTAAACCCTCTTTATCAAATCTAAATCTAACTGGCTTATTCTGCCTGGTCCTCCCAAAATAATAATCGCCTTTTCTATCAGAAACTAAAACTGGAATAATTTTATTTAAAAATTGCTGATTATTTTTTAAGGCTGTAATTTTTAAAATCTCGTTTAAGGTTTTATCTCTTTTTCTTTTATCTATTTTTAATATATCGTCTTTTGTATTTTTAAAACAAAAAGATTGAGGTCGGGGAGAGTATTGCGAAATAAAAGCCATATCAAAACCAACCTCTTTCATCAATTTGGCAGTATTTTTAAATTGAGCTTCGGTTTCGGTTGGAAATCCTACTATCACATCAGTAGAAATTCCCAAAATCTGATCCATTCCTATCCTTTTATTTTTAAATACCTTTCTTAATTTTAAGACTAATTTTTTATACGCCTCTCTAGTGTAAGGGCGATTCATTTTTCTCAAAATAGAATTATCACCAGATTGGACTGGCAAATTTAAATAAGGTGTAAATGTGTCTGATCCTGCCAAGATCTCAATTAATTCGTCGGAAAAATATCTAGGATGCGGGCTTGTAAAACGAACCCAAAAATCGCCTTCAATTTTATTAATTTCTTTTATTAAAGAAACAAAATCAACTTCTTTATTTTTGGGCGAAGTATAGCTATTTACATTTTCACCCAAAAGCCAAATCTCTTTGTATCCATTTTTCACTAATTTTTCTATTTCTTTTAAAATGCTTTTGTGATTTCGGCAGGTTAAAGATCCACGAGTATATGGAACTGCGCAATAGGTGCAATAATTATCACATCCATTTGAAATTGGAACAAATGCTTGGATCTTACTTTCATAGATTGGCTCAATTTCTAAATAATCTTTTCCGGTTTTTTTTGATTTTTTAAGGGTAAGAATATTAGTCCAATTTTCTAAATCTTTCTTATCTAAAATATAGTCAAAAATCTGAGCCATTTTAAACCTATCTTTATCTAAAATGCAGCCAGTTAAAATGGTTTTTAAGCCCTTATTTTGCCTTTTAAGACGCCTTAATAGGTTATTCTGTCCATAAACTCTATCAACCGCAGTTTGCCTCACAGAACACATATTCATAATTATAAAATCAGCTTCAGTGATTGCTGAAGCTGGCTTTATGTTCATTGATTCAAATACGGCTGCGATCCTTTCAGAGTCCGAAATATTCATCTGACAGCCAAAAGTTATAATCCAATACTTTTTCATAAATTTTTCTCAAAACCCATGTTTAGGGGTGGCACCCCCAAACATTAATATTGCGCTATAAGTTTGATTCGGTTATTAATCTTTTAGTAAGGTCTTCTATTTTCATTTCACCCAAATCTATTTTACCCCGTTGACGCACACTAACCGTACCGTTTGTTTTTTCTACATCTCCAACTACTAAAATATAAGGGGTTTTTTCTATTTCAGCACTTCTAATTTTTTTACCAATAGTTTCATTATCAATATTTATCTTAATTCTATAATCTTTTAATTTTTCAGCAACTTGTCTGGCGTATTCATGATGAGATTCTCCAACCGGAAGGATTTTAATCTGAACAGGGGAAAGCCAAAAAGGAAATGCACCAGCATAGTGCTCGATTAAAAGACCAATAAATCTTTCAAATGATCCAAATAAAGCTCTGTGTAACATATATGGTTGCTCTTTCTCTCCTTGATCATTAGTAAATTCCATTTGAAATCTTTCTGGAAGATTAAAATCAAATTGTAAAGTTGAACATTGCCATTCTCTTCCCAATACATCTTTAATCTTAAAATCTAATTTTGGGCCATAAAAAGCTGCTTCTCCTTTTTCCTCTTTAAAATTTAATCCTTTTTCAATTGCAATCTTTCTTAAAACAGATTCGGAAAAATCCCAGCCTGCATCATTTCCAGCATATTTTTCTTTATTTTGTGGATCTCTTAAAGAAAGATAAACATTAACCGAATCGTTTTTAAAACCAAAGGATTGATAAATAAAAAGAATAAAATCAATAACTTTTTTTAATTCTGTTTCAACTTGATCTTTGCGACAAATAATATGAGCATCGTCTTGAGTAAATCCACGAACACGAGTTAGGCCAGACAATTCTCCTTTTTTTTCAAACCTATAAACAGTTCCGGTTTCTGCCCAAAGCATTGGCAAATCCCTATAAGAACGAGGAATGTTATTATAAATTGAAACATGAAAAGGACAATTCATTGGTTTTAATAAAAATTGTTCCGATTCCTTTACCTTATCTTTATTTTTTAATTCTTCTAAAGATTGCCCAACTTCTAAAGGAGGATACATGCTTCCAGAATAAAAACCCCAATGCCCGGAACGTTCCCATAATTTTCTATTTCCAATATGTGGAGTGCGCACTAAATCATATCCATTTTCTAAATGTTTTTTATACCAAAAATCTTCAATTACTCTCCATAAAATTGCTCCCTTAGGATGCCAAAGAACTAAACCAATACCAACCTCTTCTTCGGTATGAAATAAATCAAGTTCTTTTCCTAATTTTCTATGATCTCTTTTTTCTGCTTCTTCCAAGTTTTTCAAATATTCCTTTAATTCGTCTTCTGTTTCAAACGCTAAACCATAAATTCTGGTTAACATTTGGTTTTTCTCATCTCCGCGCCAATAAGCGCCTGCTAATTTTTGCAATTTAAAAGCCTTAGAGTTAATTTCTTTGGTTGATTCAATATGAGGCCCCTTGCACAAATCAACAAAATCTCCCGAAGCATAAATTGAAACTGTTTCTTCTGGTATTTCTTTAATTAATTCTAATTTATAGGGCTGATCCTTAAATAATTTTTGAGCTTCTTTTTTAGAAATATCTTTTTTGTCAAAAACAACTCCTTTTTTAATAAGCTCTTTCATCTTATTTTCTATCTTTTCCAAATCTTCTTCTTTTAATTGAAGATCAAAATCATAATAAAAACCATTTTCAATTGCTGGTCCAATTCCAAACTTTACTTTTGGAAAAAGCTCCTTAACACTCTCAGCTAAAATATGCGCTAAAGAATGTCTTATTTTTTCTAATTTTTCTTGCATATGTAATTAAATTAAAGATTAGTTATCTTACGACTCTAATATTTCTTCTACTGAATTAGCAATTATTTTAGGTGAATTATCTCTATAATCCGCCTTACCAATAATAGACACGATTTTATTTTCTGTGAGCATCAATTCATAGTTTTCTAAAATAGAAGGGAAGACCACCACCTCTATTTTATCGGTCAAATCCTGCAATTTTACAAACATCATTGGCTGTCCTTTTTTGGTAATTATTTTTTTAACATTAGAAATAATTCCTCCTACGGTTACAGACTCACCGGAAATAATATATTTTTGGTAAGGATTGCTATAATCACGCACCATATTCAAATCCATATTTACTTTTTTTAAAGACGTGGTTTGCTGTTCCAACATCTCGCGATATTTTTCCAACGGATGCCCTGTAACATATAATCCCAATAATTCTTTCTCCCACGTCAATTTATCATATTCGTCTACCGGCACTGCTTTGTCTAGCGAGATAGAGCCATTAAAACTTACGGAACTACAATTGTCAAACAATCCTTTTTGTCCGCTCTCTTTTATTTTTTGATTCTTTTTTGACCAATCTAATAATTTTTCTATATTTGTTAACATTTG
>JAXDCF010000099.1:0-2790 GCA_034678205.1 Patescibacteria group bacterium | reverse complement strand
AGTTGTAGGATAAAAAGGCATTTCAATACTCTTTACAATAGGAACAATAAGATCATGTCCTTTTTCTAATCTCATAACACAAGCATTTCCGCATGGATCAGTTCCACATTGAGAAAACCATCGAGAAATCTTTATGTCATTAAGATTTCTTAGAAAAACATTATCCATATCAAAATAAATTCCTCCGAATACATTTAGAATTACAAATCTAAAAATATCAGAAGCATAAGCATATTGTTTTTTTAGATCTGGCTGTGATTGGAAATTAATTAAAGTAATGTATTTGGAATATAAAAGATCTTTGATATTCTGAGAAACATTCATTTGATTGAAAATATCTCTTGAAAACTCTTGGACCTCTATATTTAATCCCTTAAAAATGTGTCTAGACGAGCCTGCTGCAATAAGATTGGGAACCCAAATGATTATCTTATCTACATTTTGAGTTGCAAGCAGTGACTTAATACAGAGCTTATGTATAGGTAAAAAGGGGCCAAACCAATAAGCGTGAAACAAATTTGGTTCATCTTTTATCTCTTCATCCCCGAAAGAAGAATGTTCTCTTAAGAAGCCTGGGACAATTTTTTCCTTATCTTCCTTATAAAAATCTTCAAGTTCTTTAAATAGTTTCATTTTCAAAAAATAAAATTCGTTCTAAGTGCCCGCTATGGGGAAATACATTGCTTCTATTGAATTTTTTTGCTATCTCTTGTAATTCTAATGAATAAGATTCCTTAAATTTAAATCCTAAGGATTCTATCTTTTTGATCCAATATTCTTTTTTCTGACAATTAACATGATGGTATCCATCTTGACCAGGTTCTGCATAAGTCATTGCAAGATATTTTCCACTTTTAAAATCTTTAAGAAAATTATCTGAAAATTTTTCTTCGACATGCTCAACAAATTCACAACACCAAATTAAATCAAACTTCTGATCAGTTAGTGCACTGGATATTGTATAATCATTTTGAATAATTATTCCGTGAAAGACAGTATTTTTTATAGCATTTTCTCCGCCTTCTATTCCTATAACATCTAATCCTTTTTGAGAAAAATACTTACAGGAAAATCCCCTTCCGCATCCAATGTCTGCAACAGATTTAATAGAATAATCTTTGATAATTTTATTCCATATTTCGGGGCCCCATGTTCCCGGATCCCCCCAAACAGTAGAAGCATTCCAGTAACCCCCTAAATGTTTTTGTTTTTCTATTCCGTACATTTTATAATGAATTAAATTCCTCAGTTATTCTTTTTTTCCAATATGCCATATAAGCTTGATCTGTATTTTGAGAAATTGGCTGGGATAAAAGTTCTGGTGTTATTTCTTCCCAAGAATTTACTTGGATAATTGGCAAATCCATTGAGTTAAAAATTCTATGTCTTAAAACAATTGGAATGCATCCCATATAAATAGATTCCCAAACTCTATGAGTATCTACTCCATTCCCAGGGGGGCAAATGATATATTTATGCTTTGAAATCCCAATACAATAATCCTCATATCTCAGTCTTTCTGATTGATAAAAAACTTCATTTTTAATTCTTAATTGAGAAACTATTTTATCTCTTGATAAATTATTTTGAGGATTCCAATGACAATAAAGAATTTCTTTTTTTGCTTCCTTTCTTAAGTCATCAATATTATCTTCAAGCCATTGATGATTTGTAAATTTTCCTTTGGATCCTCCTTGATGATTTTCTATCCCTAACGGAAGAGGGATTAAATTATTATTTGTAAAAGTCACATTTTGACCAAACCATTTTTTAATACAATTTGGGGCTCGAAAAAATCTTCCAGAATTTATGGGGTAATCAGACATGTGAGTAATTAAAATATATTTTCTGGAAGATATATTTATATAATTAAAAAGGGAATCAATAAAATCTGTTTTACAAAAAATTATAGAATTAGATCTAAATAATTCAGTATTAATATCCCATCGATCAAAATCTATTTTAAAATTTGCAATCTCAGATAAATTGTATCCATCAATATAATCTAACATATTTTTATAATTCTATAGGTTCCCCAATAAACATATCATTCGGATTTTTTATCGGAAAATTTTTTTTATATCCAGAATAATTGCTTGGAACACTTTCATGAGCAATATGTTTATTTATAATCAAAGGCCAAATTCTTTCAGCTAAGAAAATTTGATCCATATAAAAATATTTTCCTCGGGGATGACTAAAAATTCGATGACCATTAAGAGATAACCAATTTTTTAAAAGATTTTCATATCCTGGCCTAAAATCTTTTGTAGATCCCCACATTGCTCCACAAATTGGAACAACATTATGCCATTGATTATCACGCATTATATGAAAAGGTTTTCCGCTTTCCTCCCATTCTTTAACGGCTGCTCTTTCTCTAATGCTTAATCTAGAATCCGTATCTCTTACAATAAATCTCTCAACATCTAAATCATCTAAAGGATAAAACCTCCAAAACATTCCATAATTACCATCAGATTTAGGCATCATTTTAACTTCAGCATCATAAGAAAGCTCTTCTCTTATTTCTTGGGGAACAGTTTCATCAACATAAAAACGACAAACCCAATCAGGATAAAGTTCCTTAGCTAACTCAATATTTTTTAAAGCTGCTAATGTATATTTGGGGTTTTTTCCCCAAATAGAAAAAGATATAATTTTTTTCATTATCCAAATAATTTCATTCTATGATGATATAAAATTTGTCCATAAGGACTATTATTAAAAAAAGGTATTTCTTCATTTCCCCATTGAGAAGGATCCCTCCATCTTTCTAATTTTTCTTTT
>JAXDCF010000098.1:0-3968 GCA_034678205.1 Patescibacteria group bacterium | reverse complement strand
CCCCAACCCAAAAGAGGCTTTTTTTGAATCATCTTGATAGCATCTCGGTAAAAAGTAAACCTCAAAATAACATTTTTTGTTTCAAAGCTGATATCTCTCCCCTTTTCTCCAAATCCTCGAATAAAAGTGAAGTTCTTGGTATCGAATTGAACAAAAAAAACAAAATAGCTCTCTATCCCCAAGATTATTAATAGAATTAGAAAAAAAATGAGTTTTTTATTGATTTTATTTATCAAGGAAACTTGTTGACTAAACAAAAAGCTTAAAAAGAGAAATAAACCCAATCCGATCAAAAACAAAATTAAAAAATGGAAAGGAAGAGCTTGAGATAAATACCTATCCAGCTCTATCTGTAAAAAAATGAATGGTAAAAAGAGTGAAGATAAAGTTAAAACAACCGAAATGATATATATTTTTTCCCTGATTAAAATAAAAAGAAATAGCAGTGTAATTAAAAAGGTGAGATTTGCTCCCCTTGAAAAAGCAAAAAGAAAACCAAAGAAAATCAAAAATATAAGAACGCCATTTATCATCTTCTTCCATAAAATTTTTCCTTGAAGGTAAACCAAGATTCCTAAGAAAAAACAAGCAGCAAAAAAAGAAGCCGAGGTGTTTTGGTATTGAAAGGTAGTGGCAAGTCTACCAGAAAAGTATAGGCCCCAAAAACTCATCCCTAAAAAATTTTGAAATCTTTCTGGAATGAGGTGAAAGGCATCAAAGATACCCAATAGTGATAATACGCTAGCGCTGCAGACAATTATTTGAATTAAGAACATTTTGAGGGATTTCTTTTGGAACAGTTCAAACACTAACCAAAAAAGAAATGCCCAGGCTACATAACTTATAAAAGTAATTACAGAAGAATATCTACTGGAAGCTATTATAATCGTCACCAGGTATACTATTGCTAATAAGAAAAAAAACGTTTCTGGAAGATTTAATTGAAAAAGACTTTCTTTCTTTTTTATCCTCACCAGAAGATGAATGAGCAAGGCTAAAAAAATGAGGGTCAAAAAGGGAAGTTTGTTGTAATCTGGATAGATGCCCCGGTAATAGGGAGATAGAATTACTACGAATAGAACCAAAAAAAAGGAAAGTTTCTCGGTAATTGAGGTCATTCCTTAATTTCCTGGAGTTTATTTTTTAATTCATTTAGAATCTTATTATAAGCGGCGGTTTTCTTTTTTGGTCTTAAAGAACCATCTAAAAAAGCCGTATATATATCATCAATGCGTAAACCCTCTTCTAAACAATGAATAACTTTGCTTTTTTCAGATCGCCTAAGGTAAAAATCAGCAACCGATAGACAGGTTTGTAGATAGTGCTCATAGGTTGTAGATATAAAGGGTGCCAAATAAATGGCTTTTTCAAATTCATTTAAACCAGTTTCAAAGTCTCCTCTTTCAATCCTTAAAACCGCTTTATTTTCTTGATATCGAAAATTAAACGGAGAATAGCTGGTAGCTTTTTCACTGTGATATTCACTTTTTATTCTCAGTTCTGTTTGCTTTTGGGCATTAAACAATTGCCGGTCATAAGTACTTAAAAGATAATGGCTTTGAGAATTGAAAGGAATCGAATTGACTGCTTTTTGATGGTATTGAATAGCTTGATTGATATCATCATGAGCCGCAAAATATCCACCCAAAATTTTTGCTCGTTCTCCAGAAATCAAAAACAGGGAAAAAATTATTAAAAAAATAACTCCGGATAACAACACCCAAGTGGGTACTTTCATTTCAAATAAATGTCGATTTTTGATGGTAATTTGCTGAGAACGAGTTATTTGGTTGATGAAGGCGATAAACACCCAAATGCCAAAATAAAAAGAACCAAGAGCAAAATCAACATCAATGAATCCATGAAAAAATCCCAAAAATACTGCAGCTCCTAATCCTAAAACGAAAAGAGCATCCCAATTATCATTATTCTTCTTTTTGAAAAGATAAATTTGATAAAAGAGGCCAACAATTAACCCAGTTGTTGACAGCAAACCAATAATGCCGATTTCAATCATTACTTGAAGAAAATAATTATGACTGTTTTCACTAAAATAGGGATAGGATTGATGAGCAAAATAACAAGCTTCCCATCCTCCTCCTCCCCAACCAACGATTGGACGGGCTTGGAATATTTTTAAACCATCTCCATAAAAAATCCATCTTTCCTGTGAAACGATAGTATTGAGAGTTATTTGCCGAAAACGATCACCTAAGAAAGCCGGCTTCAATCCCAAAACAATTAAAACAACGAGAACGAGGGCAACTCCAATCCCGACTGTTAAATAGGAGATACGAATTGACGGTTTTGGTAGATTAATTAACTTTTTCCATAGGAAGGAAAGTAAATAGACACAAAAACCTTGAACAAAACTCCCTAATAAGAGGAAACCAAAAAACTGACCGGGTAAATTGTTGGATAAAAAATTTTCCAAGCGTGGTGTAAAGAGTATTGTCCAGATAAATGCAACCATGAGAACAAGGAGATACTTAATCTTTTCTTGCCTTTTCAATAAAAGGAATAGAACCACCGAGGTGATGACAAATACCAACAAAGCTCCCCGGGAATAGGTAAAATATAATCCAGTTTTAAGAAAAAATAGAATAAATCCCCACAAACTGATATAAAGCGGTTTTTCTTCCAGTAAATGTAAAAAAATCAAGGTTATTATTGCCATCGCGAGATAAGCAGCAAAGGTATTCGGGTATTGCATAGATGAATGCAATCGACCGGATGCAGTCATAAAAAGATCTTTCATGCTCATCCCCAATGGTCGAGAAAGGGGATCGATCCATTCAAATCGGTAGAAAAACCCTAGCAAAACTAACAAAACAGCATTGATATTAAAGGCAATTAAAAAAATTTTTTTTGATTGTTTGGTTAGGAATAAATGCGTGACTAAAAGAAAAAAGATGAAATAAACTACACTACTTAAAAACTCACGAAAAGCCATCCCTCGGTCCGCAGCCCAAAAAATACTAAGACCATATAGCAATACGGTAAGAAGAAAAAAATATTCAACGGGAGTTTTTATAGTAATTACCTTTCTTTGATAAACTATTTGATATAAAAAATAAATAATAGCTACAATGAAAACCGCTAAAAAAAAGGGATATCTTTCGTAATCAAAATATAAACCCCGGTAATAAGGAGATAAAAGTACAATCAACAATAGACCATATTGAAGGAATTTTTCTAAAAATGGAAGAGTTCTTTCAGGGGATTCGACTGCGGGAAGTTTTGACTTGGTTCCTTTTACCGTCTTTGCCTTTTTCTTAGCTACCATTTTATCTTTCCTTTTTCAATTTTCTCTCTATTTTATTGAATATAAAATGATTTTTCAATGGGAATATACAGCATCTTGGTTTAGAATAGCTTTCCCTGATAAAATCCTATTCTGCTCTCCATGGATGAATATAGGAACCACTTTTCCATAATCATGACTTGAAATCCCTTCGCATCGAACAGGAATGTAGTTTTCAGAATAACCAGTTACCTCATGGTTTTTATCAGTTGTCTCAACCAGTACTGACAGTATTTTTCCAATAAAAGACCGATAATATTTGATTTGGTTATTGTAAATAATTTTTAATAATTGTGCTTCTCGGTCTTTTTTGGTTTGGAAAGGAATCCCTTCATGCATATCCCACTGGGAAGCAAGAGTAAAAGGACGTGGAGAATAAACAAAAACATGAGCACGAGAAAAACCGATTTCCTGACAAAATTTAGTGGTTTCGGCAAACAGCCTTTCCGATTCTCCGGGAAATCCTACAATAATGTCAGTACTAATTGCTACATTGTTATCATATTTTCGAATCAATTCTATCAAGTCTCTATAAAATTGAGTGGTATATCCCCTTCCCATCTTTAATAAAACCTCATCGCTCCCGCTTTGAAGAGGAATATGAAAATGCGGGCACACTCGGGGGGTTAAAGAAAAATATCGATCCAAAAACTTTTTATCAATC
>JAXDCF010000097.1:0-7084 GCA_034678205.1 Patescibacteria group bacterium | reverse complement strand
CAATTCACTGCCTGTTATTGCCCCAGTGGGTTTTTGGAAAGCACCCTTTGGATTTGACAATTCTTCGGTTTTTTTCGGCTCATCAGTTTCTGTTTTTTTTAAAATAACTCTCTTTACGAGCTTCATAAAACTAATAAGATCGTCAAAATGGATTAGGCGCTCTCTTGAAAAATGTCTATAGGACGGCAAGCCCCTGATCATACTCTCAGCGTCTTCTGGGTCGCAATGAAGATACTCTGCAACCTCCTTTACAGTCATAAATATTTTCACGATTCACCTCTAAGCCAAAATGTCAATGAGCTTGTTATTAGCCCAAAGAACTTATCGAAGCTATAACCGCCGAAGCGATTTATTAAACTCTATGCTATTCCTGAAATTTTGTCAAAAACCATAATATGAAGCTTAACAAAGAAACCATACTTAAACTATAATTTAAGTATGGAAGTTGTTCATTCGCACTCTCAACCACCGTACGAAGATTTCTCGGTTTCGAGAAGGTTCGTTATGGGATTCGCAATGGCCCTAATCATTGCTTGTGTCCTCGTTCCCTCTGCTATTTAGCGGGAATGTGACCACCGGACTTTTCTTTAGATATCTATTGGAAAGTCCTTTTTTTATTAAATAAAAGAATGTTTAAGGGTGGCACCCCTAAACATTCTATTTTTGGTTAACTATAATTAGTTAATCAATTAGATCTCTTTCTTTAAAATATTTTAAAATTAATTTCATTGGCGAAGTAGAAACATCCATATAACTAAAATCGTGCCAACCCAATTCTTCAATTTCCGAATCTGGTTTAATCTCTCCATTAAAATCAGCCGTATAAGCGGTTATTTGCACAAATGTGTTTTCTTTCCCATAGGCCTCGGCCTTAAATTTTTCAACAAATTTTAAACTCCCCGGAACAATATCAATACTAATTTCTTCTTTGCATTCTCTAATTAAGGTTTGCTCGTCTGTTTCGCCAGGTTCCCTCTTTCCGCCAGGAGCAAAAAATTTATCCTTGCCCTTTGAACGCAAAACTAAGATTTTTCTATCTTTAATATAGATTAAACCGATTTTGTCTATTATTTCATTTTCCATATTTTAATTATTTTATATTTTTAAAAATTATAACAATTTTTTATTTTAATTACAAACATTAATATAATTTTATTAAAAAAGCTCCCCCTTGGGGGGAGCTTTAAAATTTTAACGTTTTGACCATTGTGGAGCACGTCTAGCACGTTTCAAACCAAATTTCTTTCTCTCTTTCATTCTTGAATCTCTGGTTAGATAACCGGCCTTTCTTAATCGTTTTTTGTATTCTGGATTAAAAATAACCAAAGCTCTTGTAATACCATGTCTCACGGCTTCGGCTTGTGAATTTATTCCACCGCCATTTACAATAACTGTAATTCTAAATCTTCCAGAGGACTTCATTCTATCCAAAGATGAAGCCACTATTTTTTGTAAAGCAATGGTTTTAAAATAATCAGCTATGTCTTTTCCATTGATAATAATGTTTTTGTCTCCTTTGGTGTATAAACGAACTCTTGCAACTGCGGTTTTTCTTCTGCCAGTAGCTTCAAAATAACGACTACTGTTTTCATCGTATTTAGATTCATCAAAAACAAAATCTTCATCAATTCCTTTGTCTCCAACAAACTCTGGAAGAATCATTTCTGAGATTGAAAGTGGCTCTGTTTTTATTTCTTCCACTACCTCAACTTTCTTTTCAACCTTAACTTTTGGCGTAGCTTTCTTTTTGATAACTGAAGATCCAGATGTTGTAGAAGCGGTTTTTTCCGATTTTTTAGCAACTGGCTTTTTAGCCGTTGTTTCTTTTTTTGTAGTTTTTTTCTCGACCATATTATTCAAATTTTAAACGTTTTAATTGTTTATCTCTCAATCTATTTTTAGGCAACATACCGGAAACTGCTTTTATTAAAATATCGGCTGGTTTCTTTTCAAAAATAACCTTCATTGGAATATTCTTATCATTTCCCAAATATCCTGTGTGGTGAAAATATGTCTTTTGTTCCATCTTCTTACCCGTGACTTTAATCTTGGCTATATTTTTTACAATCACATAATTATTGGAATCTTTGTTGGGCATAAAATCTGGTTTATTTTTCCCTCTCAAAATACCTACTATTTGTGTAGCAAGACGGCCTAATACCTTCCCTTCGGCATCGATTTTATAGATTTCTTTTTTAACTCCAAGCTTGTCTGAAGTTTTTTTTGTTTTAGTTTTTGTTTCCATAATTTTTCTAAACTAATTCTATTATCGCCATTTTTGAACTGTCTGATTTTCTCTGTCCCAATTTTATTACTCTAGTATAACCTCCATTTCTTTCTTTATATTTAGGCGCAATTTCTTCAACCAATTTTTTTATAACCCTAGCAGAAAAATACTTAGATAAATATCTATTAGTGGCAACTGTCGCAGTTTTTGATTTGGTAATTTTGGTCTCAACAAAAGGAGCCACTTCTTTTGCCTTAGCTTCAGTGGTTTTAATTTTTCCCCTAAGAATAAGGGAAGTAGCCAATGTTTTTAACAAGGCCTTCCTTTGTCCAACTTCTCTATGTAATTTTCTTCCTTTTTGTAATTTTTTCATAATCTTATTTTAACGAAACATGTCCTCTTTTCTTTATCAACTAAGGACTATTTTGTCTTTTTCTTTTTGGCAGTCGTAGATGCTGAGCCTGTCGAACGGATTTTCTTAACTTTTTTATCTGTTTCTTCTGCCTCGCCTTCTGCCTCTTTTTCTAAAGTTTTTTCTTCAAATCCTAAATCTTTATATAAGAAACTAAAATGATCGATTAATATCTTTAAAGATTCAGCTAAAGATTCTTCTGGAGTAATTGTTCCATCTGTGTCAATTTCTAAAATTAATTTATCAAAGTCGGTTCTTTTTCCAACCCTCATATTTTCCACTGTGTAATTTACTTTCTTAATTGGAGTAAAAATAGCATCTAATCCAATAACGCCAATATCTTTCTTTTCTTTTTCTGTGTCGTGAAATCTATATCCAACGCCTTTTTCTATTTTTAATTCTATTTCTAATTCAGTATTTTTGTCTGTAATTGTAGCAATATGTGCTTCTGGATTGGCTAATAAAAATTCTGAATTTTTAGCAAAATCCTTACCTGTTACCTTCCCCTCGCCCTTTTTAACTAAGGTTGCGATTTGAGGTTCATCGCTATACATTTTAAATCTCAACTGCTTAATATTCATTAAAATATGCAAAACATCTTCTTTTACTCCTTCTATAGTAGCAAATTCATGAGGTGCATTTTTAATCTTAACTTCTGTAACAGCGGCTCCGTTTAAAGACGATAAGAGTACGCGCCTTAAAGCGTTTCCGATAGTTACACCATAACCAGGATAAAGCGACTCTATTTCAAAAATAACAGAATTGTCACTTATCTTTTGGCTTTTGATTGAGGTTGGCAATGAAATCATATATATTTACTTTGCCTCGCCGTAGCTCTTAGAGCAAAGGCGGGTATTTATTTTTAAATATTTATTTTTATCTTGAGTAGTGTTCAAACACAGAAGCGATTTCTGCAGGTAATTGAACATCACTAAATAATGGTTTTTTTATAATCTTGCCTTGAATTTTTTCCTTATCAAATTCCAACCAGGCTGGCAAAGAATATTTTTTCATCTTTTCTACTAAATCTTTCAAAGTGTCTTTGCCCACTGATCCTGGCCTGATAGAAATAACATCGTTTACATGAACTGTATAAGAAGGAATATCAACTTTTCTGTTGTTGATTGCAAAATGTCCATGAGAAACTAATTGCGTAGCATGGGCACGTGATCTAGCCCAACCCAAACGAAAAATAATATTGTCTAAACGAGTTTCAATTTTTTGAATTAATTCGTCGGATACATTTTCTATTTTACCTCTATTTTCTGAAACCTCTTTCACGTATCTCTTAAATTGAGCTTCGGTTACACCATATAATTTCTTCATCTTTTGCTTTTCTCTCACCTCTTTACCATATTCAGTCAAAGCTGATTTTCTTTTTTTGGCTTTTTGTCCAGGTGCAAAAGGTCTTTTAACCATAGCGCATTTAGCCGAAGAACACTTTTCTCCCTTTAAGAAAAGCTTTTCTCCTGTCCTTCTACAAATTTTACATTTTGCGTGTTTTAACATAATGATCTTTAAAAATATGGTAGATTATAATCTCCTTGGTTTTTTAGGCTTGCAACCATTATGAGGAATTGGGGTTGCATCTTTAATTGATAAAATTTCAAAACCTTGATTGGCCATTGATCTTAAGGCTGATTCTCTTCCAGAACCAACCCCCTTAACAGTAACATGTAAACGTTTAACTCCCATTTTTTCAGCAATCTGCCCTACTGTTTCAGCTACTTTTGAAGCAGCAAAAGGGGTAGATTTTTTTGTGCCTTTAAATCCTAATTTACCAGCTGATTTAGAAGCGGAAACATTTCCATTTGGATCAGTTAAACTAATAATTGTATTATTGTAAGAGCTAAAAATATAAACTCTGCCCTCCTTGCCAGCAGCTGATTTATTTACTTGAGCGTCTTTCTGCATTGCTTTTTGAACAGCCTCGCCCTCTTTAATCATCTCCTCTTCTGTTTTTTTGATAACGTGTTTTTTCCCCATAGTATTAATTATCTATCTTTATTTCGGTGAAGGCGGAGCTTTTCTGCCTGAACCAGCTGTTTTTCTAACATTACCTCTTACAGTTCGACTATTTACTCTAGTTGTTTGCCCTCTCACAGGCAAGCCCTTGGCGTGCCTTACTCCTTTCCAAGCACTAATATCTTTCAAACGCTTAATGTTTGCCATAATATCTCTTTTTAATTCACCCTCAACTCGATGATTTTTTTCAATCACTTCTTTTAATTTTCCCAATTCTTCCTGATTTAAATCTTTGGCTTTTTTAGTCAAACTAATATTTGCTTCTTTTAAAACTTTTTTACTTAAAGACAAGCCAATACCATAGATATAGGTTAAGCTGTATTGTATTGTTTTTTCATCAGGGATCATTACCCCGGCAACTCTTGGCATCTTTTTTTCTTTAAATTAATAGTTATTGTTAAGATTAAGCTCCTTGTCTTTGTTTATGTTTTGGATTTTTTTTGCATATTACATAAACTCGTCCTTTACGTCGGACGATTTTGCAATCACTGCAAATTTTCTTAACCGATGGCCTTACTTTCATAATTTAACTTATAAACAAATTTATTTTTATTTTTTTCGGAAAATAATTCTCCCTCTTTTGTTATCATAGGGAGTCATTTCTACGGTAACTTTATCACCTGGTAAAATTCTTATTTTAAAAACTCGCAACTTGCCGGCAAGATGCGCAAGCACTTCCGAGTTATCTTCCAGCTGTACTTTGAAAAACCCGTTCGGTAAGCTTTCAAGAATTACTCCTTCTTTTTTAATTGTATCGTCTTTTTTGGGCATTTTCAAAAGATATAAAAACAATATCAAAACTTTAGCATTTGGTCAAGCCCTGTAGTAGAATTTTGGCTTCGCCAAAACACACTACAGGGCTACCGCCCTAAAGTAAAGTCTAACCTTGTTAAGAACATACTTCAGAGCTAAGCCCCTAAATAGAGAAAAAGGGTCTTTTTGCTTAGGCACAATGGCTTCAAGGTCAAAAGTATTTATTCAAAACTTAGCTTAATGTCTATATTTTCGCTCTTAATCGGCATGTTATTTTTCCAAAATGGCCATATTTTTACTTCTGCGTTTTTAACATCTGAAAGACTTTTTAAAAGCGAAGCAGAAGAATCTTTATTTTTTCCGCTCAAGGTTTGATATAGAAAATCATTGTCTGGAAGCCAATAAGTCTTGGCAGTACAGGTTACGCTCAATTCTAATTTATTATTTTTAAAATCCTGCTTACTATTTTCTATCTTACAAAAAATACTATTAGGCACTATTTGCTTAACAGCGCTATCGGTGCTTATTAAAATTAACTGTTCGCCCAAACTTTTTAAATCGGTATTTTTATAAGAAAGAGCGCTCGTGGTAACATCTCCTTTAACTTCAAAAGAGGTAGCTATATCATTTTCTTTAGCAGAAACATTAAGATTATTTAATTCTTGAGAAACGTTTTCATCAAAAATTTCGTAATCACTTGGAATTGTATTTTTAAATAAATTCAAAGCCTCAGTAAAATATTTTGTTTCAAAAGATTCTTTAGCTAGATCAATATCTTTTTCAAGCACAATTTTCACGCTACTACTACTTCCTCCAGAAATTGCAGTTTGTGTCTCTGCCCAAGTAGTTGAATAATAAGGGGTACCATTTAATTTTGGAACAGAAAAAGTAGCCGAGCTAATATTATATTCTTCACCAGATTCGTCTGCCTCTATTTTTATATCAACATAACCCGGCTCAATTTTAGAACCGCTAATTTTAGGTGCTGGAATATTTATAGGAGCCAAAGAATGATAGGAGAGTCCTTTTGGATTAGAAAGAAAATGAGTTCCTGATTTTAAAGTTAAGGGTTCGGCTGACGAGTATTTATTATAAACTCTAATCGTGGCCGTGGCTTTTTTTGAAGTTTCGTCATTACCAGTAGAATTATATGTATCTGAAAAAGATTTAATATCTAAAAATACTTTTCCCGGAATAATTTTATTTTCTAGAATCAATTCTTGTATACTAGAATCAACAATAATTATTTCCGAAATTTGAACATCTTCTGTTTTGGGAAATATCTTTACTTCTGCTTTAGCTGGAATCAAAATAGCAAAGCCAATTATCCCAATAACAATAACCAAACTAATCCATCGAATTGCTTGGGGAAATTTTTTATTTTTTTTAGTAAAATTTTCTGGAATTTCTTTTTTCTTTATTTTATTCAAATCAAAATCTCCCTCAAATTCATTTTGAGTATTTTCTATCTCTCCTGGCGGTATAATGTCAAATATTCTTTTGCTCATTATTTGCATTATAATACAAACAGAAGTAAGAATCAAGAATTATGCGTAAAGAATAATAAACACGCTATTCTTTAGCAATGTTATTATTTAATTCCGCGATTCTTTGATCATATTCACCTTGAGTAATTCCGCCGTTAGCTAAAAGTTTTTCTAGACCAG
>JAXDCF010000096.1:0-5090 GCA_034678205.1 Patescibacteria group bacterium | reverse complement strand
ATAAATACAGCTCAGGAGGTGGCACGAGCACTCTAATTTCTCAAAGTTGTCAGATATCCGGATATTGGTTTAAAAGTTCTATTCCGTCCTGTCAAACAAAATTATATGGAGGATTAGATATTGATGGTAATTTTGTATATGGACAAGTTTGTTCTTTCAATCTGATTGACGAAATGCTTAAAGATCAAGATGCCCATAAGCAAGAATTAAAAGATGTTTTTTCTGGAAATATTTGTCGATGTGTTCAGCGTCGTGGGAAATGTTATAGATCGGTTTTAAAATTTGATCCAGCTACATCAACTTATGCCTATAATATTATGTCTTTGGGGAGCGCAGGGGTTGCTTATGGTTGCAAAACATCAATTTTTTCAGCAAGTTATCTTACGGATTCTATCGATAAAAATGATATGAACGGATGTGGTTATGTAGTCAAAGGATTCCCCTCTTCTTGTTTCGACACAGTAAGATATAATTATTATGTTGGGAAAAGCGATAATTCTTGGGAGATTGGATGTATAAACAACAAGCCATTTTTTAAGCCGACAGTAACACTTTCTGCTTCTTGTGGAGAGATAGAAGAACTTTCAGAACAAGATATAAATGATTTAAAAACATTAAATCCTGGCCTCAATTGGAACGGTCAAGGATTTGATGCAACAAAAGTCAGTTGCGATGTTTTTGGAGGTAATTGGAGCAGCGTTGCTTCATATGACCCAAGTAGTATAATATATAATCCAATGTATTATCCTGGATTTACATTGCCAAGTGGCTTTAACGCCTTTGTCGTATGGGATTATGATTTAGAAAAAATGGTAATAAGGGTTGAGAAACAGGTAGTAGTGTCTGGTACCACCGGAACTCCAGCGCCCAAGCAAGACAATCAGCCATATTATGTCTGTCCTTATAACGATATCAAAAAACAGCAATCTTTGATTTATAAAAAAGTGTCCCCTACTCCGAGTTTTCTTGATATTCAGGGATTGGGAAAAAATCAATCTTGCACAGACGATATTCCAGGATTTTTACAAAGAATAGAAGTTTGGCGCGAGCGACTTTGGGATTTTCAAAGAGGTGAAAATTTATTACCAACAGATGAAAATAGATTTTCTCTTTTAGATACCCTAAGCGTAGCACGCTCTCGTTTTAATCAATGCGTTCAGGGGTACAACAATCAATATAAGGAAGCATCTACTTATGCTTATATTTTTACTTGTGAAGAAGGAGTTACTTTCCAAAGTTTGGGAACTTATCTTATTTACCCTAAATTTCCTCCTTATAATTCGCTTTTGCCATCATCAGCGAAAGTTACTATTGATCCAAGCACTGGAGATACATATCGCAACCCACAGTTGGAATGTTTTCCATTAAATAGTCCAAAATTAACAGAGAATCAAAAAGCAGCTTGTTATGTGAATAAAGATAAAACAGGCCCTGAGAGCTGCCAAGAATATATTAAAAATTATTTAAATGATTTTTATTGTTGCTTAGGATCTCAACCTGGGAGCTTACCAGGCACTCAATAACCTATTTATATGTTTAAAAAAATATTTAAAAAATTATTTATTTTGGGCTTAGTTTTAATACCGGGCTTAGCTTTTGCAGCTTTAGAAAATATTTATCCTCCTATAACAATTTTCCCTGGCATAACTTTTACGATTGATGCAAACAGCAACACATCTGATTATGTTTTGTATTTTTATACCTTATTAGTTGGGTTAGGCGTAGTTGTGACGGCTATTACTATTATTATGGCAGGTGTAAAGCTGATTATGTCTGAGGGTAGCCCAGGTAAGTTTTCAGAAGCCAAAAAACAAACCAGAGGAGCTATAATTGGATTGGCTATTTTATTAGCTTCTTATCTTATTTTGAATGTAATAACTAAAGATTCCACAAAAATAAACCTTAATGCTTTAAAATGTGATGAATTAGAGGTTTGTGTTGAAACTTGGAAAAAAGATTCAGACGGCAATATACAAATAAAATATAGTGGCTCTCTTTTTGACTCAGATAATCTAATGTTAGAAGATGGAGAAAAAATAATTATTAAAAAATACAAAGGATTAAAAGAGATTTGGGGTTTTTCCGATGTTAATTATGAAGGAACACCAGAGCTTATTCAAATGTATAGAGATGATGATATGAGCAATCTTAACAATGACTTACTTTCAGAAATTACAATTGATAACAATATAAAATCCATTAAAATTTATAACAAACAATATGGGCTTTATCTTTATGATAATGTTAATTTTACTATAAGTGAGCTCCCTCCCCTATTTATCAATAGAAGCATCGCTAATTTAGGAGAATATAAAGATAAGATTAAATCGGTTAAGATTTTTAACCAAAACAATAATTCTTATTACGCAATAATTTTTGCTTTTAATGATTATAATAATGGTTATGATTATAATTTTTATCCTAGGTTACCAAGCTCTGCTTGTAGCGATGTCATTATAGAAGACGAAGATAGTTTTACAGGCACAGCTAACTCAATTTTATTATTTAAGAGCTCAGAAGATTTTTTATCAAAAGCTACAAACCCCGGGATTACTTTTTATAACACTTTGAATTGTTATATTAAAGAGGGCTCGGATCCATTACATATTGATAAATGCTTGCTTCCAGAAACCCTGCCCCTATCTTCTCCTTTTGCTGTTAAAAATATTTCAAGTGCTTGTTCCATTTGGTTTGGCAATGTTTTATCAATTCAATTAGCTAAACAATACGGAGTGTTGGTGATTGCTGATAAAGCAGGAAGCGGTTACGATTATTGTAAATTTTTTGATATTAGCGATCCAAATAAAACAAGTGGTGATTGCGTGAGCGATGACATATTTTTTAAAAAAATAGATACGAATAACCCATATAATGGAGGAAATACAAATAAATACATAGTAGTCCCCTACGAGACAAAACTATAAAGATTTAATTATAAACAAAAATATTTTATGAAAAAAATTATAATATTTGGCCTCTTGCTCGCTTCTGTTTTTTTGGGTTTGTTTTGCTTTACGCATTATTCAAACGCAATGGAAATAACTTATCCGGAAATTAAAACAATTACAGGAGAGACAATCCAAATTACAGATGAAACAACTCCAACCGGCGTTTTTGTTTACATTTTTTATGTCTTAGTGTCTTTGGGGGCAGTAATTGCTTTAGTAGTTTTGGTTTTGGCTGGGTTAAATCTTGTTATGGCAGGAGGAGAAATATCAAAAGTGAGCGGAGCGAAGAGACAAATTATGGGAGCAGCCATAGGTTTAATTGTTTTATTTTCTTCTTATTTAATTTTAAGTATAATTAATCCAGAATTATTAAAAATAAAAGCCAATCCAATTGATTGTGACAAGGTGCCTATTTGTATAGAGTTTACCAGGATTGCTTCTATAAAAACAAACCCAGACGGAACTGAGGATAAAAAATTTAAAACAACAACAGAAATGTCTATCCCTAGCGCCAATACAAATTTGGTTTTAAGAGAAGGAGAAAGCATTTTTATTAAGAAATACACTGGGGTTCAAGAGATTTGGGGTTTTCCAGAAGCGGATTTTAAGGGAACGCCTATTAAAATTTATCAAAGCGCAAATTCTGATTTAAATGAGGTGGTAACAGATAAAGAGTTGAGCCCTTTTAGTGGATCACAAATAAAATCATATAAAATAGTTAATAAAAACGAAGGGCTATATCTTTATGATAATACAAACCTTGAAATTGGCGATGGCACAATTGCTCCATTCTATACAAATTCAAGCGTGAGCGATTTTTCAAAAACTAATCCGCAATTTTTTAATAAAACAAAGTCAGCGAGATTAATTGAGCCAAGAATGGCTACCCAGGGCATTAGCCCTGGAGCAATCTTTTTTTCAGAGCCACAATTTAGAGGCTATTGCGCTGCTTTTATTGGCTTCGAGGACAATAAAGAGGATGATCTAAATACAAGACCGAGCACAAAACTATTGGGTAATTTTGGATATAATTTAGCTTCAGTAGTTATGTACTCTTCAAGCAAGCCAGGAGATACGGTAACTGCAACAGTAACTTTTTATAATGCTCTAAATTGTAAAAAAGATGAAAATAATCCAGAAGACAAAGAATGCGAGATAGCTATTAAAGGAGGTTTTGTAGAAAAAGATTTTGAAGATGAAATTGAGTGTGGGGCAGGGTTTAGGGTGAAGTCTTTTAAAATAAATGGGCCAGCCGGGGTTATTCTTACAGAGGGATATAAATGTCAATATTTTGGCAAGAAAGATTTTACCAATGGCAATTGCATAAGTAGTATTTTGGAAAGCAGTGTAAGTAATGCATATCATTATGTATTATTACCTTTAAATGATTAATCTAATAACAAATTATGAAAAAAATCTTATTAATTTTTTATAGCTTGCTTGGTTTAGTTTTTACTAATCAAGCTTTGGCTATGGAAGCAACCTACCCTACTATCGGTGGGGTTTCTCTCCCAGCAAACCCAACCTTTAGTAATTATTTTTTGTATTTTTTTAATATCGCCTTATTAATAGGAATGATTGCAGCTGCACTGGTGTTTATTTTTGCAGCTATTAATTATTTTTTTTCTAGAGGACAAATTGGGAGAACAGAAAAATCAAAAAACGATATTGTTAGAGCGCTTATAGGATTAGTCGTGCTTTTTGGATCGGTTTTAATTGTAAACGCAATTAACTCTGGAATTAATAAAAATGGGCTTGATGATTTACATACCGAACAATTTTCTGGGGGCATAATGATCCATTATGCTGATAAAGATGTTAACCTAAGTGGAAATTTAGCTAACGCAACAAAAACAGCCAATTCTATTAGTTGGTTAAGCAGTAAAGAGGAATTGCCGAGAATTTATGTGTTTCCTGAAAAAAATTTTCAAGGCACTCCCATAGAAGTTAAAAATGGAGAATCAACTACGATTAATATAGGAAATTCAATTACTTTTGATTGGAATATTCCGGGAGTTTATCTTTATGATGACAAAGAGTTTAAATTAAAAAACATTAAAGCCCCTGTTTTTTTATTAGAGAGTAGGCCGGCTTTGGGGAATGAGAATTTTAAAGACAAAACAGCTTCTATTAAGATAGTCC
>JAXDCF010000095.1:0-2649 GCA_034678205.1 Patescibacteria group bacterium | reverse complement strand
TCTCTTTGTACTTAAAGAGTAATTAAAGTACAATTATTTCTTGGACATATTTTTTCTAGTTGGTAAAAGTATATTTTGTTTTTCGCAGTGAGTCTTTAAACTAATATTAAAAATGAGGTTTTTATTATAATATAATCATCAGTTTTTCTTCATCAAACAAACTTTTAAAAGGTCAATTAATGTAAAATTCTATCCCAAGTATGCTTTTATAACTTTAGGGTTTTTTGCCACATCCTCAGCAATACCTTCTAAAATAATATTTCCTGTTTCTAAAACATAAGCTCTATGGGCAACTTCTAAGGCCATATATGCATTCTGTTCTACCAATAAAATGGTGGTTCCTTCCTTATTGATTTGTACAATTACTCGAAATATCTCTTGTACTAATAATGGAGCCAGACCCATAGAAGGCTCATCCAGTATCATTAGTTTGGCCTTAGTCATCAATCCGCGGCCGAGTGCTAACATTTGCTGCTCTCCTCCTGATAAAGTTTCACCAAGTTGAGATTTTCTTTTTTTTAATATAGGAAATAAATCATATACTTTACTAAGGTCTTCTAAAACTGACTGTTTATCAGTACGCCCCCAGGCAGCAAGTTCTAAATTTTCCTGTACAGTAAGGGGTCCAAAAATAATTCTTCCTTCCGGCACATGAGCAATCCCTTTTTTAACCAGATCATAAGCTGGCACAGTTAACAAATTTTCATTACAAAAAATAATATTCCCTCGCTGAGGCTTTAAAAGATTGGATATGGTTTTAAGAGTAGTGGTCTTACCTGCCCCATTTGCTCCAATTAAAGTAACAATTTCACCCTCTTTAACTTCGAAAGAAATACCTTTCAAAGCTCTGATTGGTCCATAGGATACTTCTAAATCAGTTACCTTTAGCATTTTTTTCTTTCTTCTCCCAGGTATGCCTCAACTACTTTTGTATTTTGTTTAATATCACCAGGTGTCCCTTCGGCAATTTTGATGCCAAAATCCATTACCATTATCCTTTCACATATTCCCATTACAAATTGCATATGATGTTCTATCAAAAAAATAGTTAGTTGAAAATCTTCTTTTATTTTCTTTACTAACTCCATTAGTTTTACTGTTTCATAAGGATTCATTCCCGCAGCAGGTTCATCAAGTAAAAGCATATTAGGTTTGGTAGCCAATGCCCTCGCTATTTCTAATTTTCTTTGCTCACCATAGGGAAGTCCTCCTGCCAGGTACTCACTATAAGAATGCAAATCAAACAAACGTAATAAATCCATTGCTTGCTTTCTATTTTTCCCTTCTTCTAAGTGGTAATTTTTATTTCGTAAAAAACTGTCAAAAATACTATACTTGGTTCGGAAATGGTAGGCAATTAAAATATTATCTAAAACAGTAAGACCTGGAAAAAGCCTAATGTTCTGAAAGGTTCGAGCTATCCCTTTCCGGGTAATCCTATAGGAGAGAAGTCCGCCTATATTTTCTCCGTGAAAAATAATTTCTCCATAACTGGGGGGGTAGATTCCGGTAAGCACATTAAACACCGTGGTCTTGCCTGCACCGTTAGGGCCAATTAAGCCAATCAGTTCATTTTTCTCTATCTGAGCGCTAAATTTATCAACTGCCTTTAGTCCGCCAAAATAACAACATAGGTCCTTTATCTCCAAAGCTATCACTGATCCGCCTCTTCTCTCTCAGGAACTAAAAATTTCATTTCGCGAGTACCGAATATGCCATCTGGTTTTCGTAACATTAATACAATTAAAATTAATGGGTAAACTACTAATCTCCATTGCTGAAAATTGATTACTCTTAAAAATTCCGGAAGAATAGTAAGACTTACCGCAGCTAAGATAGAGCCAGTGATGCTTCCCATTCCACCGGCATATAAATAAATTAGATAATCTATTGATTTGATAAAACTAAAGTTATCAGGATGGATAAATCGTAATACATGGGCAAAAAGCCCTCCTCCCACTCCGGCAAAAAAGGCGCTCAGACTAAAAGCAATAATTTTATAATAGGTGGTATCGACTCCCATTGTCTCTGATGCTAATTCATTTTCGCGGATAGAAAGGCACGCTCTGCCATGAGTGGAATAAATAAAATTACGCATAATAATAACTGAGATAATAGTAATAAGATAAACCAGCCAAAATTTGGAAAGAGCAGGAATAGCAGACAACCCTCTTGGTCCACTTAACATACTAATAGTTTCTGAAAATTTTACTAATCCTATATTCTTAAAAAACACTGAAATTTCGTCAGATGCTCTAATTATAGAACGAACTATTTCACCAAAGGCTAAAGTTACAATAGCCAAATAATCCCCTTTTAGTTTTAACGTGGGAAGTCCTATGAAATATCCAGCAATGGCAGCAATTAAACCTCCCATTATAAGGGAAAAAAGAAATAGTAACAATTGGGGCAAATAACTCATAGTTGAGACTTTAAATAAAATGGTAGTAAAATAGGCAGAAGTATAAGCACCTATACACATAAATCCGGCGTGACCAATAGAAAACTGACCTGTAAATCCATTTATTAAATTTAAACTCACCGTCATAATAATATTAATTAAAGCAAACATTAGAACCTGCATATAATAGCGAGTGAGAACCCTGGGGAAAATAGGGATTTCACCATTCAATATCTCTATTATGAGAT
>JAXDCF010000094.1:0-4832 GCA_034678205.1 Patescibacteria group bacterium | reverse complement strand
CTAATTGGGCAGTCAAGGATGTCCTTTCTGTTCCCGATGCAAAAACATCTGTGAACTCAAAGGACTTTTCATTCCTCAGATACAAGCCAAGATTTTTGGCCAAGAAAACACCTTCTTCAGACAATGGCCTGCATATATTGGTGTTGTCCGTCTTGCTGTGCCTAATAATAATCAAACTAGTTCCATTAAAAGAGCCATACATTTACTTTCACTTCGCAAATAATATAATATATAATATACATTTAGTCAATAATCACTCTTAACATCGCATATCGATTAAAACAAACAATAAAACAAAAGAATGTTTGGGCCTCCGAGGCCCAAACATTCTAATTTACACTTATAACTTATAATTTACCTGATTACATCTGATTAGATCTGATTACGTCTGATTAGATCTGATTAGATCTGATTACCAGTCGCCCATGTTTGGGCCTCCGAGGCCCAAACATTCCCTAGAATGAGATTTTGAATAAATTGGACCCGGACCCGCGAGGTAAATAAATTGCACCGTTACCTATGGCTAAAGGAAATTGCCCATAATATGACGCTCCACTTCCTTGAAATATTTTTCCGGTCTCCCATTTATCGTCTGTAATCTGGTTCGAATCAAAACCATATATCTGACTACCATAACTAAAATAAAGATAATTTCTATTATCAATGCTCGCTAATGAAATTGGCGAAGGCGGACCAAATTGAAAACTTTGACTTTTTCCCCACTTATCTGAGCCATCGCTAAGATTAATAGCGCGGATAGCCACTCCAAACCAACCATAATCCCCTGTCGATTTTTGTTTATAATATAATTCTGTATCACTTAATGCCATTAAATCCCCTTCTTGTCCTCCCGAAACAATCCATAATGGATCGCTATCAAGATTATTTGCAGACAAGGCATATAATTTATTCTGCCTATTATCATTTGAACTATAAAAACCTTGGATGGAATTAAAAAATAAAATCTGTTCATCGCTTGAGAGGAAAACCTGTTTAATATAATTTGCTTCATTTCCTTGTGGAACATAATCCTCACCGAAAATAACCTCTATTTTCTTTTCTCCTATCTTTTGCCCACTATTATTAAAAGCAAAAATATAATTATTAAGCGAAAAATATAAATTACCCGAAGAACTGAAAACTATAGGCGAATATCCGATTAACTCTTTGCCATCTAAATAGCTTGAAAAATCAAAAAGGTTTATTTGATTTGCAGAAACTCTATTATCTTCGATTTTTACCAACTTAGGCAAACTTCCATCTATTGACACAATTAAATAAACTGAACCAATTGGCGAAAGATATGGAACAACTCCATAAATATTAGAAAATGTTTTCTGCCATTTTATTTTTCCGTTTGGAGAAATAGCGTAAAGATTATTAAAATCTAATGAATAAATAGTGCCGTCTTTTCCAATAACTGGTGGGCCATAATTAAACACATACTCGCAAACCCATTTTTTAATTCCATTTTTATCAAAAGCATATAATCCCTGCTTATTATCTATTTTAGCTTTTACGTAAATAATACCATTTTCATCTATCACGGGTGGCGAAGTAAAATCTTCGTCATTCTGACTATCGTTTTCTCCTTGAAGAAAAAGGGTGGCCTCCGCCCCTCCCATCGGACCGGCAGATAATAATTTTCCGGTATAATTATTTCCATAAACAGAAGTTATTTCTGGACTAGCAGAACCAATACTAAATTGGATGGAATTACTCAACAAAGAAAGTTCGTTCTCTAAATTTTTAGCTTTTATCGCAAAATAATAATTACTGTCCCAGTACAAATCTTTGATTATTGCAGATGCATGCCCAGCTTCTTTAATTATTTCTATATCCTCGTAATCGGTAAGATTGATTAAAGCGCCTTCATTGATCGGTTCATTAATAGAATAATATATTTCGTAACTCTCGGCTTGATCTAATTCTGACCAAGATAAGGTTAGAGAATTTCTAATTCCTAAAATTGAATCTGCTTTTAAATCAGTAATTGATTGGTCAGAAAAAACAATTTCTTCTGGTAAATCATCTTCTTCCTCCTCGTCTTCTTCATCTCCTGGCTCTTCATCTCCTGGCTCTTCATCTCCTAATTCAGAATTATATTGACTATTTTCTTTCTGTGGAGTGCCATACAAGCCACTAGCTTCATCAGGAGAAGAATTAGAATAACTATGCCAGCTCGCTAAATCAATGTTTCTTTCCATTGTTTTTTTATTTGTCTTATCGCCAGCTGTCCAATTTGTTGTCGCCACAACTTCATCAATTAAAACACAGTTTGGGTTAAATAACCTTAAAGATTCATCTGTATCTGATAAAGCGCCTGTATAAATTTTATCTGCTGAAAGATTAGGCACAGAATTATCATCTGTTCTCTCTAATAAATAAAAACCGTGCGCTAAAATTGAATCAGTGCTACTTAAAGATATTTGAATCTGATTATCTTTATCTATCAATTGCCAACCCTGTAAATTAATTACTTCGTCGCTAATATTTTTCAATTCTATCCATTCGTCACTCGCGCTCGTAGCTGTTCCCATCCAAGCGATTTCGTTAATAACAATTCCCTCATGTGTAGGAATTGATAAATTAGACTGAGGACAATATGTTATAGATTGGGAACTGCTAGAATTTCCACTATTTGAAGAACTACCACTTGAATTACTTCCTCCTCCACCACTACCAGTAATTGGTTTTTGCCAATTAGTATTACTATTCTTTTCTTTGGGAGTGCCCATAATTTCTCGCTCCGATCCTCCAAATGTATACCAATTTTCTCCGTCATTATTTTTTTCCATGGTTCTTTTTGTTTCCGCATCCCCACCCGCCCAATCAGGACTTGCTTTAACAACTCCCTCTAATTCACATTTTTCGTTAAATAAATAAAGGGCTTCGTTGTTATTAGACATGGCCCCGCTATAAATTAAATCTGCTTGTTGATTAGGTACAGTATTATCATCAGTCCGCTCTAATAAAAATAATCCGTCTGCGCCTATGGCTTGATTGTCTCCAAAAACAATGTCAATTTTTCTACTTTCATTGATTAGACTCCAACCAGCTAAATTTATTGGGGCAAAGGAAATATTTTTCAACTCTATCCATTCGTCACTCGCGCTCGTAGCTGTTCCCATCCAAGCGATTTCGTTAAAAACAACTCTTTTCTGTTTTGAAAAATTTGCATTTTGAATCAAGCAAATAGACTTATCGTTTGTTTGTTTATTGTCTTTATTGTCTTTATTGTCTTTGTTTTTAGGTTCTTCTTCCTTATTTTCTTCTTTCCTATTTTTTAAGGATAATCTTTTTTCTAATTCCGCAAAAATATCTTTAAAAGCTTTTATTATTTCTTCTTCTGATAGATTATCATCATTCGATTGATCATTCTCTGTCTTATTTTCTCTTTCTATATTATTTTTAGTTTCTGTTTTATTTTTATTTTCTATTTCTATTTCTTTATCGTTAGTAAAATTAATTTTGCTTTGGTTTTCTTTTTTAAAACTACTAACAATTACCAATGGTTCGTTGTTTGCGATTTTACTAATTTCTAAATTAATAGCTCTCGTATTTTGCTTTTTATTTTCATCATAGGCCACATAATCTATTATCTGACCTCCAGATGGATTAAAGATCTTTATGATACTAGAAACACTATCTAATGTTCTCGCTATAGGTTCATTAATATATTTATCTTGCCAATCTTTTGGTTTTAATTTAAAGTCTGGCACTTTTTTAGGAAAAGAAAGCACTATATTAGGTGTCTCCACCCAATCTCGGTCAAAAAGAAAACCACTATCTTTTACTGTACCCCTTATTTCAGCAATAAAAGGAGGAATTTTCTGACCCGCTGACATATCATTTACAAATCCTACAGCTAATCCAATTGAGCCATGGCTTACAGGCGGAACAATTTCATCAACAGAATACATTCTAATTATTAATTCTCCACTCTTCTCATCTATTGGCTTATAGACCATTAAATATTGTAAAGTAGTATTAACTTTTTCTGTGCCAGTATTATAATTTACTTTCATAGCGCCAAAAGCAACCTTCATTTGCTTTTGTAAAATATAATCGGTGGCTGTTTTAACTGCCTGATCCACTGTTTGTGATTCCATCAAGCTAATAATTCCACCTACTGGATTTTCTGAATTAAGTATTTGAGCTATAGTTACTAATTCTTTAGAAATATTAACCATAGCTTCAATTGGAAGATCTCCAAAAAGATAATTCCAGAGATCAAAAGTAGTAACTGTTCTAATAAAAGATAAAACTGTTTTCTCGGTAGGATCGGAATAGCCGTTGACATAATTATATATCCAATTATTATTTAATTCTTGAGGCAATAGTTGTAATATTTTTTTGGTTTCTATTTCTGAAAAAATTCTATAATCCAAATCAGCTGCCATGCTTATTTTTGGCATAGCCAAAAAGATTGTTAGCATTATTGCTAAAAAAAACTTAGAGATTAAATTTTTAAAAATCATATTATTTTATAGAGATTGAGGTTAAAAATTCATCAAAAATTTGAGAGCATTTTTCTTTATTGTCTCCTGATATAGTAGTATTAAAAGAGTACAATTTATTTTTTTGAGCTAGCTCAATCGATAAAAAATTCATTATATTATCTTTATTATTATCTACTAAATAGTCTTTTTTTAATAAACTTTTTCCATCAATTAATACGATAGAATATATTAAATCTCTCCTATTTATCGTCTCTAATAAATCCGAATGACTTAATCTATCTTTTGTGATTGCATAATCCGCATCGTCGCTTGAACTATTTTTAACGCTCACTCCGATCCAGCAACCAGTTTTAGGAATAAATGATTTTG
>JAXDCF010000093.1:0-2943 GCA_034678205.1 Patescibacteria group bacterium | reverse complement strand
TTGGTTAATTTTTCTGCAAAAATTTAATTCACACCCGGTATTTTCTGATAAACCCACTTAATACTCTTATAAAGTAAAATTGACCCTTCAATCGTTAAAATCAGGCCTAAAATTGTTAAAATCGTAGCCACCGGTATAATTTCATTTAGTCCTGATAAATAACCGCCTATAACGCCAAATGAAGCCAAAAAATCGGCCGGCAATGATACATCAGGCAAAATTCTTATAGGCCATAAAATAGCCAAAATAAAATTATAAAAAATAGTCAATAAAATTGTTGTAATCATAACTCTAATCGTGATAATCTTTTAATACCCCAAACGCCAAAAAATAACCATAAAACAGCGGCCGTTCCTGTTCTTATAGGATTAAAAAGCGTATTTTTCAGTTCTTCCGGTAAATTAAAGCTAAATGCCGGCGATTGTTCTGTCAAAGTATCCAAACCGTCTTTTATTGCGGTAAAATAACCCACCGGCGGTTTTTTCTCAATCGCCGGCCAAATCAGATTAAAGCGATTAACGCTTTCTGACGTTGGTATAAATAAAGCCTTAAAAACTTTAATGTTTACAATACACAAAGCCCGTTCTATCCAGCCGTATTGTTCATCATAACACACCGATAAATCCAGCGGTTCGCCGCTTTCTGGTTCTTCCGGCAGTAAAATTCCGCTAATTGAAAAATTTATGCTTCTAACCGTTGAAACAATGGCCTCATATAATTGATTTTCCGGATTATATTTTTCAAGCCAAGCTGTCGCTTGCCAATTTCCAATTCCTAAAATAACACTTTTATATACTCCAATTAAATAATCCTGTCCGGCAATTAAATTGACCGGCGACAATCTATCTGATAAAAAATTGCCGCTTATTTCTTCTCGCTGATAAAACACTTGAATACTATATAGTCCATCTTCCGGCACTTTTACATCAAAAAACCATCTTCCGAAGTCCGTCGGCAATGCCTGCCCGTCTTTCGGTTCGTTAAATTCAAAAGTATATTCTGGCTCTTCAATATCAACTCCCATTTTAAAATATAAATCTTTTACAGTAGTAAAATCGACCCAAGTCGACCCAGATAAATATTGAGCTTTTCCGTTCGGGTAGCTGTCCGGATTGTTTGAGCCATAAAATTTGTGCGTTAAATACGGCCCATTTTGATTAATCCCAATATCATAATTTATGTTCGGATTTAAAGAATAAGGCGTATCTGTAAATGGCCCAGCGAAACGTTCTACCCGCCAAAATAAACATTGATTATTCGGCAATTTTTCTTTTGCCGCAAAATAACTGACACCCTTGCCTGCGTCATCGCTTAATTGAATTACTGAATACGGGTCTGTTGTCGCTTCCGGGTTATAAATATGGCAATCAAAATCATATCGATTTTCATATTGAATAATAATTTCTCTAACATCACCGGATAATCCGGCCCCTAATGTTTGCCTAATAAAAGTTGTTCTTTCTTCAAAAAAAGAATTATCCAGTTGTTCTAAAACTACGGCCGCCCTTGTTTTTTCAGCTAAAAAAAAATTGATAAAAATAAGGCCAATAATCAACGCCAAAATAGCCGTTTTTTTAATATCTAATTGTTGGAAGCGGTTTTTCATTTCTCAATCGCCGGCAAATCGCACACTCGCACCGATAATTTTTTTTTATCGGATAATAAGTATATTTACCCTTGCCTAATTTTTTTTTTGCTTTACGCGTCAATTTAATGGCCATATTTTTTTACCGGTTAGTAAAAATTGACAATAAAAGGCCGATAACTGCCACAGCTAAAAATAAACCAATAATCAAAGTAATTACTGGCGATAAATCAGTAAAAATCTGCGACACATAACCAATTATGTCCGATGTTGCGTTTGGCGGTAAAGGAATTATTGTTAACATTTTTTTAAAATTACGGCCGGCCTTTTTTTTCTCGTGCGGCGGCCGGCCGTAATTTATATTTTATATTCAGGCCGCACTTTATCAAGGAAAATCTTATCTCGCCCTTCTGGTAACCAAAGAGATGACTTTATTGACAACATAAAAAGCCAACGGAATACCAATCGCCAAAGAGATTAACACCCAGCCATCATTGACTACATCGCCGATAAAGGCCAGCAAATCGGATTGAGCGGTTGTAGGCAAAGTAAAAAGTGAAAACATCAGTTTTTATTTATTTTCTGACCGCACCGACTTTTTATAAGGATAAAACCTTTCAACCAAAATTACAATAAAAAGGCCTACCCAAAAAATAGCAAAAAAAGCCAAAATATAGTCATAACTAACGGCGTCTATCCATAAATTAAATGCATCTGCTAATGTCATTTTTTAATCCGGAAAAAAATTAAAAAAACCTCTTATCACAACACTTGTCAAAATACTGACTAAAAAAAGAAAAAACATTAAACCCAAAAATTCATCAAAAAGCATATTCTCATTTTAAATCATTTTTAATAAATTTAAAAATCAAAAATAAAAAAATAATAAACAAAAAGAAACTAATGACTAACTCGCCGGCGGTAAAATTATCTTTTACACAATTAAGCCCGGAAAATTCCCAATCTTCTTGCTGTCCGGTTGAAAGATTAACTGGATTTACAAATTCACAATTCATTTTATTATGTTTTTAAAATTGCGGCCGTTTTGGTTTAGCGGCTCGGCCGCAATTTTAACTTACTATGTCAAAAATCCGGTTAAATGTCAAAATTTATTCAGAAAAATTAACCAAAAGACCACAAAAAGCAGTTTTTGTCAAGGCCGCCGATTTTTTTAAACCTTTAAAGGCATAATTACCCATTTTTCTAACCCCTTGTTCTCGCTTCTCTTTCCGGCCCGCTTAGAAGTTATATTGACGGCGGCGAAAAATTTTGTCAAGATTGACAAAAACCGATTTTTGTGGTCTTTTGGCAAAAACCCGCATAAATAAAGAACATCGGCGGTCTTGACAAAAACTGCT
>JAXDCF010000092.1:0-5073 GCA_034678205.1 Patescibacteria group bacterium | reverse complement strand
TAATTGGATTCAAGATTCAAATAGCTCTGGATTTCTTTCTAAAATTTTTTGAATTTTGGCTATTTTTTTTTGCTCGCTATATCATATTTGTGTTTTAGAAAGAGATTTAGAGAGTGTGGGTTTATTCAATTTAAGAAGGTTAGCTTTTTTAAGCGCCTTAATAAGTACGGGAATAATATTTTTTTGATGTTCTCGCTTAGCAAGCGAAGGAAAAACACCTCCGTATTGGCTATGCAGTTTTTCTTGAGAAGAAATTATTTGGGATAGCAAAATGGGCTTGTTTTTCTTAATTTCAAGCACGCTTGCACAAGTATCGTCGCAGCTAGTTTCTATGCCTAATATTTTCATTATTGATTTGATTCTATCATTATAATCTATTGCTTGCAATTGCAAAATTTGTTATGCTTTTAGAATAAAACCTTTGTTTTTATGCAAATTAAAGCCAAAATTAAGAATTTTTTCACCCTGCCAAATTTAGTTTGGCTGGTTTTATTTGGATTGTTATTTTATATTATTAGGCCGTTTTTAACTATTGAAATGTTGATGGGGTGTGATAATACTGGCCATTATTATTTAACCCAAAAAATGTTAGAGCTTTTAACCCATTTTAAAATTAGTGGATATGATGTTAATTGGTTTGCCGGGTATCCGGTTTTTACTTTTTATACCCCCCTTTTTTACATTGTAGCTTGCTTAATGCATCTAATTAGCTTTAAATTAATTCCTTTGGTTCTATGCGTAAATATTCTTTTATTTTTATCCCAATTTTTATTTTTAATAGGGGTTTATTATGTTAGTAATACTTTTTTCAAAAACAAAAGGATCAACCTACTTTCATTATTATTTGGATTTATTATTCTACTTAATCCTTTTAATTTTTTAGGTATAGGAATATTGGGAAGTGTATTAGCCGGATTATTCACTAATGCTTTTGCTTGGCCATTCTTTTTATTTTTTATTGGGTTTTTAGAAAAATTACGGCAAACTGAAAATAAAAAATATTTATGCGGAGCTATTATTTTTTTAAGCATTCTAATCTTAACGCATATTTTTACAGCATTCTTTTCTTTTTTAATTGCGTTTGCCTATTTGATTATTTATTTTAAGTCAAAGAATTTTAGATGCCAAATTTTATGGATTATTTGCCTCTCCTTAATGTTAACAGCTTTTTGGTGGATTCCATTTGTATCTAATTTAAACTATGTTTATTACGATGAAAATATAAATCTTTCTAGTATTGTCTCTGAAATTAATCCAAACGATAAACACAATTGGATCAATCAGGAATACTCCTTTTCGTTGATAGCTCTAATTTTAAAGTTTCTATTCTTATTCTTTTTTATAGGATTAGGGTTAATTGCTTCATTAAAAAAAGAAAAATATTTGCCCGCGATTTTAATTTTAATTTTTATAATTTTGGCATTTTTAGCCGGTAAGATTTTTATACATACTTACCGTTTTTATAGTGAATTTTTTGTTTTATCTGTTTTTCTTTGTGCTTACGGATCTAATTATTTTATAGAAAAAATTTATCAAAAATTCAAAGATAAAAATTTAGCCAAAAAGATAATTTTTTTTCTAATTTTTATAGCTCTGACGGGCAACTTTCTTCTTTTTAATATTCAAGGATTGCATCGGTTGCTTGATTCTAAAAATAATGCCTATATTTTAGAGGCAGAACAGATGATTGATTATATAAAACAAAATAATTATCAAAGGATTTTAATTGATAATCTTTCTATGCAAGATCTTTTATTTCCTAATCGTCATTATTTTAGCGGAACTTTGGCTAGCTATAATATCCCGGTTCTTGTTGGCCTTTTGCACGAATCTTCTCTTTCAAAAGCATATTTTTATTCTAAGGGTTATCAAGCTGTTTTTGCAGAAGATAACAATGGAGAATATAGTAAAGAAATAGAAAATTATTTTAGAAATTTATCATTTTATGGCACAAAAAATGTTTTAATAAGAAAAGACATAAAAACTCCATTATTAAGCTTTTTAAATTCGGAAAACAATAAAGGATTCTTGGTTGAGAAAAAAACCATTGGTCCTTTTGCACTTTTAGAGATTAATATTGAACCACAGCCATTGATCGCCGAAACCAATTATCAGCCCTTTTTATTTATTGAAAAGCAGTGGCCAATAGAGTCAAGTAAATCATTCAAAAATTTTTCATTTGACTGGTATGATTTTGCCTATGCAGACGATTATCTTGTAATTCGCGCAAACAAATCATTGGAAAAAATTTCTAACACGGATTTATCTCAAATTAAGGGATATATCACTATTTTTAAAGATTTTAAAGAGTTAAGTAATCCAAATTTTTTGTCTTTTTTCAAAAAAGAAAGCCAATGCCCGTCTAATCAAGAATTATCTTATTGGGGTAATCTTAAAAAACCAGTTATCGTTTTAAATGTTGATAGTAATTGTGCCAATCAATCTAATAATGTTTATTTTATCCAATCTAATGAAAATAAAGAATTATATTTGGCGAGCATAAGAGAGATTATATTAAAGATTAATACAGACAAGGCCCTTTATAGTAAAATAGAACCTCAGATTTTAAATAATGAACAAATAAAATTTAATAGCACTAAGGGTGTTTTAATTAATTTTTCTTATTTTCCTAAATGTGAAAGTAATGATAAGACCCAGACGATTTTTTGGGCCGCTCCATCAATGATGTTTGTTTTTGCTAAAGGAGAAACAGAATTAAGCTATAAATAATAATTATTCAAAATCAACCTAATGAAATAAAAGTTGAGAAAACAGGATTATTCTGGATTTTTTTATCTATTGCTTTTTTAATCTGGTTTTCTATAATTTTTTCTTTAGATAGTAAAGATTTGCTATATATTGATGAAGATATACACACCGAACAAATTAGTTTATTTTTAAAAGGCGATATGTCCCTTTCTCCTAAATTAACTCTTATTCCAGGGTATCATTTTTTGGTAGCTGGAATTTATAAAATTATTGCTTGGTCTTTACCAGAAAATATCGTCTTTTTTCGCTTAATAAGTTTAATCTTATCTCTTGGATCCATTTATATGTTTTATTTGTTTTGCAAAAGGAACAATGTCAAAAATTATTTTTTAAGAATTTTACAATGCATTTTTTTACAAATTAGTTTTCTTTATTTTACCTTGGTCTACACAGATATTTTTTCTTTATTTTTGATTTTAGTTGCTTTTTACACAGCTGATTCTCGGCGTTATGGCTGGTCGGCTATTTTTTCTTTTGCTTCTATTCTGGTAAGACAAAATAATATTATTTGGGTTGCGTTTTTTTGGCTTTACATATATTTAATGGAAAATAGTTTTTCTTTTTCAATAAAATCTTTTCTGGCCCATATCCGTAGAACTTGGGGGTATCTCGTAGCTTTCATTTTTTTTCTTTTATTTATTTGGATAAATAAAGGGTTGGCAATAGGGGATCGCGAGATGCACCAATTTGGTTTTTATATGGGTAATATTTATTTCTTTTTTGTTTTAATTGGTGTTTTATTTTTGCCCATTTTTATTAGGAGAATATTTTCTTTTAAAAAAATACAAAAAATAGAAATAATCGGAATAATCATTGGTGCGATTTTGGCTATTTTGTTTTACTATTTTCGTCCATCGCTTCATTATTATAATTTTCTGCCCCATTTTTTAAGAAATAATATTTTACAAAGTGCTTATTCTCAATATCCGTGTTTATATGGTTTGACTATTTGGATTGGAGCGATAATACTTTCTAGTCTAAAATTTGAAAAAACCTGGTTTTTAATTCTGCCATTTATTTTTATTTATTTAATTCCATCTTTTCTTATCGATCAAAGGTATTTAATTGTTCCGATAATGTTTTTATTATTGTTTCGCAAAGAGCTAGATTTGAAAACAGAATCTATCCTTTTGTTTTATTTTTTTCTATTATCATGGTCAGTTCTATACGCTGTTTTTAAATTAGGGCTTGCTTTTTAGAAAATACAATCAAACCAAATTCTTATTTAGAAATACGTTATTTTATGTAATTAGATATGTTATAATGTGAAGAAACTATTAAATCTTATTTGGCAAAAAAAACAGAAATAAATTATAAATAAATTTATGCTTTCTATTATTATTCCAGCATATAACGAAGAGAAGAGGATATCCAAAACCATAGAGGATATTTGTTCTTTTTTGGATCGTGAGCAAATTCTGTCCGAAGTATTGGTTGTTGACGATGGATCAAAAGACAAGACCGCTAAGGTGGCGGAAGATTTATCTAAAAAATATTCTAATTTAAAAATAATTAGTTATATTAAAAATAGGGGTAAGGGTGGGGCGGTTAAGGCGGGGGTAATGTCTGCTAGGGGAGATTTTATCGTTTTTTTAGATGCAGATAATTCTACTCCTATTATTGAAATTAAAAGAATGATCGAAAAGATTAGTCAGGGTTATGAGGTGGTGATTGGATCAAGAAAGATTCAAGGGGCTGAAATAATCAAACCACAGCCGCTAATTAGAAGAATTTTAGGCAATGGGTTTAATATTTTTGTTAAGATAATTTTGGGTTTATCTGATTATAGCGATACTCAGTGTGGGTTTAAGGGTTTTCAAAAGGATGTGGCTAAAAATATTTTTAGCAAAGCTAAAATCACTGGATTTGCTTTTGATACAGAATTGCTTTGTATTGATAAAAATTTAAATTATAAAATTTTAGAAATGCCTGTCTCTTGGCGCGATGAGCAACAAAGCACTTTAAAATTAAAAAGTATTTGGAAAATTTTTTTAGATGTCTGGAAAATTAAATTTAATTCTTTAAGAGGGGATTATGGAAAAATAAATATTTTTGATAAATCTTTTTTAAAAGATCTAATTATTGTAATTATTTTGATTGAAATAGCGGGCGTTTTAGCTTTATCTTTTTTAAAAAACATCGTTCTCTTTCCTTATTCAGAATTTATCATTTTTGTCTTTTTCCCGCTTATTATTGCCTTGTTGTTTTTTTGCGCTAAGATTTTGAGTCAGAGAATTTATGAATTTGCTAAGTTTTTAATTGCAGGAGTGCTCAATACGGTTATCGATTTTGCCATTTTAAATT
>JAXDCF010000091.1:0-4536 GCA_034678205.1 Patescibacteria group bacterium | reverse complement strand
AGCTCTTCTGGCGTAGCTTCTATCTTTTCATCTTTTTCTATCTGATTTAAAATTAAAAATATTTTCACTCTCTCACTCGCTACTTTCTCAAATTCTTTTTGAATTTCGTCTTCGGTCTTTTTAATTTGCTTTAAATATTCTTCTACTGTTGTTCCCATTTCTTTTTGGACCCTATTTTTAAAATTATCCATTAAGGCCTCTTGTTCTCTTTGTTTTAAAACAGCCGGTATTTCTATTTTAACTTTTTCTGCAATTTTTTGTAAGACCTCTGCCCGTTTATTTTCTCTATTACTAATCTCTTTTTCTTGGATAATCCCCTTTTTAATTTCAGCTCTCATATTAGCCATATCGCTAAAATTGCCTATATTCTTAGCAAATTCATCATTAATTTCTGGAAGCTCTATCTTGTTAATCAAATCTATTTTTACTTTAACTTCAACTGGTTCTTTCTGGTTCCCCTCTTTACCAATAGCCACCTGTCCTTTAAAAGTTTTTTCTTCGTTTAATTTCATACCCATAATTGCATCTTCCATTCCCAAAACAAAATGCCCTTTGCCAACCACAAATCCGTCTTTCTTTTCTTGATTAATTAAATCCGATGGACCAGACAAAAAAGTATAACTAATTTCTGTTAAATCCCCTTTTTCTATTGGATCTGTTTTATTAGATAACTTGGCTCTAGATTGTTGCAACCATAGAATAGTGTCTTCTACTTCATTATCTGTAACTTGAACTTCCTCTTTTTTTTCGCAAACCTTGGCGCTAATTTCTCTAATTTTTGGCAACTCTACTTTTGGCAACACCTCTACTTCCAAATTAAAAATAAATGGATTGCCCTTGGCAACTTTAATAATTTCTACTTGTGGTGCTGCGATTGCTTCTATCTTGGTTTCTTTTAATATTTTTAACCAAGTATCTCTAATTGCATTCTCCCCTGCTTCAGATAAAACACTGGCTGAATTAGCTTTTTCTTCTATTAATTGCACTGGGGCTTTACCTTTGCGAAAACCAGGAAGCTCAACTTCCTTAGCAAGATTATTTAAGGTCTCTGCATAAAAATTATCAAATTCTTCAGTTGTTAATTCAACCTCTATCTTTCTTTTTATTTCTGATATTTCTTTAATTTCGTATTTCATTTTAATATTTACGCGGCTAAATATTATTTATTGCCGGGTTTTTGTTTGTTTATTTAAATTGTTAAACCAGTTTATTCTTCGGTATCGCCTTCCATTTCTTCTTCGTCTGATTCCGTTTCATCTATAGCTTCTTCGCTTTCTATAGTTAAAGATTCTTGATCGCTTTTTACGTCTATTTTCCATCCAGTTAATTTAGCAGCCAACCGAACATTCTGTCCGTCCTTGCCAATGGCCAAAGATAATTGATCTGCAGGCACAATCACTAAGGCAGTATTTTTGGGCAATACTTTTACATCGATAACTTTGGCTGGAGATAAAGCATTAATAATAAATTTACCAGGATTGTCGGAATATTCTACAATATCTATTTTTTCACCTCCCAATTCAGAGATAACTGCTGAAACCCTCACTCCCCTTTGACCAACCATTGCACCAATTGGATCAACGCCATCAGCCAAAGATAAAACTGCGATCTTCGTTCGGCTACCCGGCTCCCTAGCAATTGCTTTAATTTCTACTTGATTGCCAGAAATTTCTGGAACTTCTAATTCAAATAATTTTGAAATTAATTTTGGATAAATACGAGATAATAAAATAATTGGTCCTTTAGGCGTAGTGTCTACTTTTAAAACATACAATTTTAAACGCTGGCCTTCTTTATAAAACTCTCCCCTAATTTGTTCTTCTTTTGGTAATACTCCCAAGCTCTTGCCAATGTCAAAATAAATATTTGGACCTTCAATTCTTTGGACAATCCCACTCACAATCTCTCCTTCTTTTGATTTGTATTCTTCAAGCACTGCTTCTTTTTCTGCTTCTCTTATTTTTTGTAAAATAACTTGCTTGGCTGTTTGAGCCGCAATTCTGCCAAAATCTTCTTTTTGTTCTATTGGTATAATTTGTTCTTCCCCTACTTTCAAATTAAGTTTTTGTTCTTTTACTTCCTCAATTAGAATATGCCTTTCTGGATTATATCTCACTCTGCGTTCAACCCCTTCAGCTGAAACAGAATCCTCCGTAGTTAATTCTTTTTCGGTTGGCCTATAATTTTCTGGAATATTAAAATTAAAAATTGTTTTTTCTTCTTCGTTTTCTTCTCCTTCCGCTTGTTCGGGTGTTTCTGGAATATAAACAACTGATTCATCCACCACTGTTTTAGCGCGCCAAAAATTTACCTTGCCTGATTTAGAGTCAATCTTAGCTTTAATAATTTGTCCTTTCTTGGCGTATTCTTTTTTATAAGCCGAAGCTAAGGCATGTTCAACTGTTTCTAATACTCTCTCTTGGGATAAGCCCTTTTCTTCTGCAATCTGCGTTATGGCAGATAAAAATAATTGAAAATCCATATTAATATTATTTATTATATTTTGTTTTTTATACTTAATACTTGATACTTGATACTTGATTCTAGATATGTATATATAGGTAGCTCACCTTAGCCCCCAATGTCCAATATCAAAGTTTTTTCTTTTATACTTGATGCTTACTTAATAAAAAAATCGGACACAATCCGATCAATCAAAAAATCTTTTCTATTTCTTTAATACTACTTTAACAGAAGATTAGTAATTGTCAAGCAAAAGCTAGCATAAACTTGTATCGCTTCTTATTTTAAGATAAAATAAATATTATGAAGAACGAAAATCAACAAATAAAAATCCCTAAAAATGTTCTATTTTGTATTAATGCCCTGAAAGATCAGGGATTTACTGCTTTTATTGTGGGAGGATGTACGCGTGACTATTTAAGAAATGTAACGCCTTCTGATTGGGATATTACTACTTCGGCTACCCCAGAAGAAACACAAAAAACCTTTAACGCACTCAAAATTAAAACCTTTTATGAAAATAATTTTGGCACTGTTGGAGTGGCTTTTCCCATAAAAAACAAACAAGAATCATACGATATTATTGAAATCACCACTTACCGATCAGAGTCCTGTTATTCTGACACTCGCCATCCAGACAAAGTAGAATGGTCTAAAACAGTTGATCAAGATTTAAAAAGAAGAGATTTTACCATTAATGCAATTGCCCTCTCCCCTATTAACACGAAACAAAAATTTGAAATTGTTGATCTTTTCCAAGGCCAAAATGATTTAAAAAATAAGGTTATTCGCTCGGTTGGCAATGCCAAGGAAAGATTTTGTGAAGATGCTTTGCGAATGATGCGCGCCATAAGATTTCAAACTACCCTAGGAGATAATTGGACAATTGAATCAAAAACCTGGCAAGCAATAATTGATTGTAATCATTTATTAAAAAACATCTCTCATGAACGAATCAGGGACGAATTTGTAAAAATAATTAATCATAAAAATGCCCCTAAAGGAGTTGAGTTATTAAGAATTGCCGGACTTTTAAAACATATTATTCCCGAACTCTTAGAAGGATGTGATGTTTCTCAAAACAAACACCATGTTTATGATTGCTACAAGCACAACTTGGAATCTTTAAATTTTGCAGCCAAAAAAGGGTTTGATTTTCATATTCGACTAGCAGCTTTGTTGCATGATATTGGTAAACCAAGATCAAAACGCGGGCAAGGAAAGCAAGCCACCTTTTATAATCATGAAGTAATTGGCGCCCAAATGACTAAAAAAATACTGGAACGATTGCATTTTTCTAACAAAGAAATAGAAAAAATAACTATTTTAGTGCGCTATCACCTATTTTATTATAATGTAGATGAAGTAAAAGAGGCCTCTGTAAGGCGCTTAATTAAAAATGTGGGTAAAGAAAATATGGAAGATTTACTCAAATTAAGAATGGCGGATAGGATTGGTTCTGGTTGCCCCAAGGCCGAACCATATAAATTAAGGCATATGAAATATATGATTGATAAGGTTTCACATGACCCAATCTCTGTAAAAATGCTTAAAATAAATGGCCAGGATTTAATGGATCTGCTCAAAATTCCACCCTCCCCTAAAATTGGACAAATCTTAGATATTTTGTTAGAAGAGGTATTGAAAGAACCGAAAAATAACACTAAAAAATTCTTAAAATCAAAGTTAAAAGAGCTCTCTCTTTTAACTGATGCTCAATTAACCAATCTTGCAAATAAAGCCAAAAAACAGAAAAGCGCTGTTCAATCCGAAGAAAATCAAAAGATTAAAAGCAAGTATTGGGTAGATTAAGGCATAAATTTCAAATACAAATTACCTATATCAAATCAAGTTAAAATGTTTAAAATAAAGGAAACATTTTGATTTTGGCCTTTAAATTTAGGGTTTAATTAGAAGTTTGAAATTTTGATTTAACATTAATCTAATCTTGGGCCCGTAGTTAAACGGTATAATACTACTTTCGCATAGTAGCGTTAGGAGTTCAATTCTCCTCGGGTCCACCCCAAAGTAGAGTTTTAAAACCGCACTTTTGTGCGGTTTTAAAAACACACT
>JAXDCF010000090.1:0-4101 GCA_034678205.1 Patescibacteria group bacterium | reverse complement strand
TATTTATTAATGATTTAAATAAAAAAATGGATGGGGTTGTTGGAGTAGCCAATTTAAATTTAGAACCATTTAAAAATTTTACTGGACCCAAAATAGTTATACCAAATGGAATTGATTTAAAAAATTTTAATCCCAATACTCCCAAAATAAAAAGATTTGAAGACGAAAAAAAAATAAACATCTTATATGTTGGAAGAATTGAAGAAAGAAAAGGTCTTATTTATTTACTTGAGGCCTACAAATTATTAAAGCCAAGCTATCCAAATATACGTTTAATAATTGTGGGTGATGGAAATTTAAAACAAAACTGCTTAGAATATGCCAGAAAAAACCAATTAAAAGATGTACATTTTGAAGGATCAAAAAACAATGAAGAATTAAAAAAGTATTTTTCTACTAGCGATATTTATTGTAGTCCTGCTATTTTTGGAGAAAGTTTTGGAATTGTTTTGTTAGAAGCTATGGCTATGGCCAAACCGGTTTGTGGATTTGCTAATGGCGGATATAAAGAATTACTAAAAAATACCAAGGCGGAACCATTTTTAGCTGAACCAAAAAATTCTTCCGAATTAGCCCAAAAATTAGAACTCTTAATTAAAAACAAAGAATTAAGACAAGAAATGGGTGAGTGGGGGTTAGAACATGTTAAACAATATTCTTGGGATAAGGTAGCGAGGCAAGTGCTTGATTTCTATAAAACTTGTCAAAAAGAAAAAGCGCAAAAATAATTGACGTAAATCGATTTTTATATTATTCTACAAAAAGACCCATGGAGGGTATTATGAAAGGAAAGTACATTATAGAAAGTGTAGATGGAAAGCCTGAAGAAATTTTCATGGTTGATACAAAAACCAACAAGGTAACTACATACAAAAAATCAGAAGAGTTTGTTGTAGAATCAATTGCTCTCTGCAATGGTAAAAGACTCCCTCAGGTACCATGGCAAGAGAAAACTCATTATCATCAAGGAGTGAAAATAAAAATTGGGCCAGGAGTAAGGGATTTCTTCGTAATTGAAGATGCCATTATCTACAAACAAGATTAAAAAAGACATCATTATAATGCCTTTTTTTTAATACAAAATTATTTAGCCTATTATTTAGATTGATGAATCACAACTTGTCCCTCTGAATCTTCTATAATCCAGCCCATTTCTTTTATTTCTTGCCTAATTTTATCTGATTCCTCCCAATTTTTATTTTCTCTTAACTGTTTTCTTTGTTCTAATTTTTCCAACAATTCTTTGGGTAAAATTTTTAAATCATCTGTCCAAATCGACATTCCGTTTTCATCTTTTGTCTCAATTACATATTCTGTATCCTTACCAGAAACCCTATAACTCACTTCGGACAGCTTTAATCCCATAACCTTATCATAATCAATTAAAAGATCGTATTTTTCTTGATTTTGTAATTGTTCGTCTTTTATAATTTCCCAAACCAAAGCTAAAACTCCAGGCATATCTAAATCATCATTAATTCTTTCTATAAAACTTGTTTGATATTCCAAAAATTTAACTGAATTATTTTTTATTTCCTCATTCTTGCTTCGAAACTCTCCCATTTTTTTATACAGCTTGTCTAGGCTTGTTTGCGCAAAAGCCAAGCTTTCTTCGCTATAAACCATTTTGGATCGATAATGTGTATTGAGGCATAAATAACGATAGGCTAGGGGATTGATATTTTTTTGTTTTAACTGAGAAATTGTCGTAATGTTATCTGCGGATTTGCTCATCTTAGCATCTTTTAAAGTTAAAAATTCTCCATGCATCCAATAGTTGGCTGGAATTTTATCATAAGCCGCTTCAGCTTGCGCAATTTCATTAGTGTGGTGGATTGAAACATGATCAATTCCGCCACAATGAATATCAAAAGGCAATCCTAAATTTTCTCCTCCCATAACTACACATTCGGTATGCCAGCCCGGAAAACCAATTCCCCAAGGAGAATCCCATTCCATTTGTCTTTTTTGATCTTTAGGGCTAAACTTCCAAAGCGCAAAATCGGCTGAATTTTTCTTTTGTTTATTTTCTTCAATTCTTCCACGTAATTCTTTTCTTTCAAGATCGGTCCAAAGACGGCCATATCTATCTCCTAATTTTTGAGTATCAAAATAAACACCATCGTCAATAATATAGGTAAATCCCTTTTGTTCTAAAACTTTAATTAATTCTATTTGTTTAGAAATCGTATCCGTGGCTTTAACCCAAACATCTGGCTCTACAATATTTAAAACATGCATATCATTAATAAAAGCTGAAGTATAATATTCTGCTACCTCCCAAACAGTTTTATGCTCCCGTGCCGCGCCTTTTTCTAATTTATCTTCACCAGTATCAGAATCAGAAGTTAAGTGCCCAACATCAGTGATATTCATCACATGCTTTACTTTATAGCCATTATATCGTAAAACCCTTTTTAAAATATCTTCAAAAATATAAGTTCTAAAATTTCCAATATGGGCAAACCAATAAACTGTGGGTCCGCAAGTGTATAATCCAACTTCTTTATCTTTCAGAGATTGAAATGGTTCTATTTTTTTTGTGAGAGTATTAAATAAGTTCATACAGTTTTTTAAAAAAATTACTTAATTATAAATAACGTTCGCCCCGATCTGGAAAAATTGTTACAATTGTTGCTCCTGGATTTTTTTGCGCTATTTCTTTAGCTACAAAAAAAGCTGCACCCGAACTTGGTCCAGCTAAAATACCTTTATTAACTGCTAAATACTTTCTTGCTTCAAGCGCTTTTTCCGAATCTAATTCTATTACTTTATCAACCATTGTTAAATTAACTACCGCCGGAACAAAACTTTTTAAGGATCTTAAGCCTTCAATAATTTGACCCTCTTTAGGTTGGACACCAATAATTTTAATACCGGGATATTCTTCTTTTAATTTTGAACTATTTCCAGTAATGGTTCCTCCGGTGCCCATACCTGCTACAAAAAAATCTATTGTTAATCCTTGCATTTGATTGATTATTTCTTCTGCTGTTTTAGTATAATGAACCAAAGGATTCATTTCGTTTTCGTATTGATTCAAAAAAACTAAATGTTCATCTTTTAGCGCTCTTTCTTTTATTTTTTCTATGGCAACTTTTCCAAACTTTTCATTTTCAATTAAAATTACTCCTCCGCCAAAAGCAGTAATTATTTTAATTTTATCTGCGCTAGTAGTTTTTGGCATTACTAATTTTACTTTATATCCTTTCATTGCTCCAATCATAGCCAAAGCCACGCCCGTGTTTCCACTGGTTGGCTCAACAATAGTATCTCCTTTTTTTAAAGCGCCTCTGGCTTCCGCATCATTAATCATTTTTAAAACAATCCTATCTTTAATTGATCCACCGGGATTCATGCCTTCGATCTTAGCAAAAATATTAGCTTGATCTCCATCATCTAAGCTTTCTATTTTTACCAAAGGTGTATTGCCGATATGTTCTAAAATTGTTTTCATAGTTTTTATCCAATCAAACATTGTTTAATCGGAGTTTTATTTATTATATTAGTAAATCGTCTAAATTTCAAATTAAAAACCAATCCCGCAAAAAAGAGATTGGTTTTAAGATATTTAGCATGTTGAAAAATAAAACTAATCTCTTTTATAGGAGTTACAGCAACAACAGCAAATTAAATTAGTTTTGATTTTCATAACAATTTCAGCTTAGCACCTAAAACTCTTATGTCAAGAAGGGCCGATTATTATATTAATACTTTGATTTTGCTCTTAATTTGTATTCTTTAAAAACTTGCGCGACCCGCAAGTTTTGTGGTATAAAAAATTTAGTCACATAGCTTCTTTTAAGGCTCTTGTGACAACAGAAACCCAGAACCTCTCGAGTTCTGACCCTACCATGGGCAAGTGAAAATACTATACACTCTGCAGTTATAGTATTAGTAGCTTGCTCTTTCTTCATAAACATAATAAAATGGATTTACTTATGGCAAACCTTGTCTTATACAGAAAATATAGGCCCCAAACTTTTAAAGAGTTTATCGGTCAAGAAAATATTGTCAAAATTATCCAAAACGAAATTAGTTCTGACGATATTTCGCATGCTTATCTTTTTTCCGGACATCGTGGCACGGGTAAAACCACAC
>JAXDCF010000089.1:0-2718 GCA_034678205.1 Patescibacteria group bacterium | reverse complement strand
GGATATTGAAGAAATTGGAGATGATACGCATCACACCTTTTTTGAAATGCTTGGCAATTGGTCTATTGGGCAAGACCAGAAGGGATATTTTAAAGAGGGCGCTATAAAATATGCTTTAGATTTTTTGGTTAACGAATTAGGAATAGATAAATCAAGATTAACAGTTACTATTTTTCAAGGAGAAGGGAATATTGCAAAAGATGAGGAAGCTTTTCGGATTTGGATAGAAAATGGTATCCCAGCGGAACGGATAAAAGAATTTGGCAAAGCAGATAATTTTTGGGGTCCAGTTTCTGATACTGGCCCATGTGGACCCTGTTCAGAGATTTATTATGATCGGGGAGAAGATTTTGGATGCGGTAAAGAGGGTTGCGGGCCCAATTGCGATTATTGTAAAAGATTTGTAGAAATTTGGAATTTAGTTTTTATGCAATACAATAAAAATGAAAAGAGTGAATATGAGCTATTGCCACAAACTAATATTGATACTGGGATTGGCTTTGAGCGGTTAATCGCATTATTACAAAACAAAAAATCAGCTTACGAAACAGATCTTTTTTCAGAAGTGATAAAAGAAATAGAGCAAGCTTCTGGAAAAGAATATGAAGACAATAAAAAAATATTTAGGATTATTGCCGACCATGCGCGTTCGTCTGCTTTCTTATTAAGCGAGGGAGTAACCCCATCTAATTTGGGGCAAGGTTATGTATTAAGAAGAATACTAAGACGGGCGATTAGATATGGCAAATTGATTAATTTACAATCCGGATTTTTAGTTTCATTAATAGATATTGTGGTTGAAAAATATAAAGATGTTTATCCGGAACTAATTAAAAATAACGAAATCATCAAAAGCGGAATCAGAGAAGAAGAGCAAAAATTTGAAAAAACATTACAATCTGGCTTAAAGAAAATAGAAGAATTATTAGAACTAAAACATTCAGAGATTTTAACTGTTAACGAAGTTTTTGATTTATATCAAAGCTATGGTTTTCCAATTGAATTAACCGAAGAAATCGCAAATGAAAGGGGTTTTAAAATAGATAAACAGGGCATAGAGGATTTAATAAAAAAACATCAAGAAATGTCTCGTGCGGGTGCAGAGAAGAAGTTTGGAGGCGTTGGTAAGGATGCTGGAGAGGAGGGTGCCAAACTTCACACTGCTACACACTTATTACACTCAGCTTTAAGAAAGATATTAGGCAGCCATGTTGAGCAAATGGGATCGGACATTAATATGGAAAGATTAAGATTCGATTTTAAGCATCCACAAAAATTAACCGCAGAAGAAATTAAACAAGTAGAAGATTTAATTAATCAAAAAATAAAAGAAGATTTATTGATTAAAAAACAAGAAATGCCATTAAACGAAGCATTAAATTCCGGAGCTTTAGCTTTTTTTAAAGAAAAATATCCAGATACGGTTAAAGTTTGGACAGCTTATGATCCAACCACAAATGAAATATTTAGTAAAGAAATCTGTGCTGGACCCCATGCGGAATCTACTGGAAAATTAGGCTGTTTTAAAATTACAAAGGAGGAGAGTTCAAGTGCTGGGGTGAGAAGGATTAAGGCTATCCTTGAATAAATACTAAATTAAACAAAAAATACCAGACAAAAATATTAAGGACTCAAAGTCCTTAATATTTTTATTTATTAAAGTATTTACCAAATATTTTATATTTGTTAAAATATTAATCAATGGATAAAAAATTAAAAAATATTTACCCGATTAAATTTATGTTATTTAATCGAGGCTTCACCTTAATTGAGCTTGTGGTGGTAATCGCGATTGTGGGTATTTTATCTGGACTCATAATCTTGACCATGAGTGATGCTACCGAAAGTGCTAAAATTGCTAAATCCAAAGTATTTTCTAACTCTATTAGAGATATAGGATCGATGAATATGATCTCTGAATGGGAAATGGAGGGAGGATTAGCGAAAGATACTTGGAATAGCAATGATGGTTCAGTTGTTGGTGCTACATTAGCTACGGATTGTGTTAGTAATGGGTGTCTTAATTTTGATGGGGATAATGATTATATTGATTTCGGAACATCTTCTATTTTTACCCCAACTGATTATTTGACTATTTCAGTTTGGGTTAATTTTAATTCTTTAACATCTCCTGCATTAACACAATATATTATTAGTCGAGGCAGAGATAGTTATGCCGCTGGTTATCATATTGATAAAAATGCATCCAATAGATTTGAGTTTAGGGTAAACCTAGATGATGTTGATGATGGTTCAGAAATACAGATTCAATCAACAACCACTCCCTCTGTTGGTAAATGGTATAATGTTGTCGCTACCTATGATTATAGCGTGGGAGCAAAACTATATGTCGATGGTAAAAGAGAAAATAGTTCTTCCTTAACTGGAGTTATTGTTTATCGAACCCAGGGTACAAATTTTACTGTAGGGGTAATGTCTCATTCTTTTCCTACTTATTTTGATTTTAATGGTAAGTTAGATGATATTCGTATATATAACTCTGCCATCCCAGTCTCTCAAATCCGTGCCAATTACCTCGCTGGTCTAGAAAAAATTTTAGCCAACGGCGGAATTACTCAAGGTGAATATGACCAAAGAATTGCTAAACTAAATTCAAGCTATGCCGAAAACTAAATCGAAACTATCTTTTACCCTGATAGAACTTCTCGTCGTGATTGCGATTGTGGGTATTTTAGCTGGACTCATAATCTTAACTAT
>JAXDCF010000088.1:0-4315 GCA_034678205.1 Patescibacteria group bacterium | reverse complement strand
AAATTGGATCTAAAACAGTGCAAGAAGCATCGTTCCCGATTTCACAAGGAGTGACAGCTCCGTCAATGGGATAAGCGCCATTGTTTGCGCCATACATTAACAAAGCTTTTTTGATTGAATCTAGGTTGGCTTTACGTTTAGCGTCATTAGCAAAGTTAGTCGCACCACTCATGGTAATTAAAATCACACCGGAAAAAATTCCCATGATGGCAATCACGACGAGGAGTTCTATGAGAGTAAACCCGATTTTTTTGATGTTTGGAGGTGCCACCCCTAAACATTGTTTTTTGTTTTGCATTTTTATTTATTTTATTTTAACATAAAGTGTCTTTAAAGTATATGGCCCAAGTTATCCTTTTTTATCTAGCTAAAAAATGCTTTCGTTCCGATTCTGAAAATTTTTCAATCGCATAACGAAGCATGGTACGAGGCATCTTACTGGCATGTTTTTCTAAAAATTCTATTTCCTGGGTCTTATTTCTTTTGCCCGCCTCACGAAGCATCCAACCCACCGCTTTTTGGATTAAATCATGTTTGTCATTTAATAAAATTTTGGAAATTTTAAAAGTGTCGTTTAATTGTTTTTCTCTAATAAAAGCAAAAGTAGCTAAAATCCCAATTCTTTTTTTCCAAAGATGACCTGAATTAACCAGATCGTAAAGTATTTTTCTATCTTTATTTAATAAATAATCGCCCACTATTTTAGGCGCCGATAAGTCCACCAAATCCCAATTATTGATATTTTTATAATTTTTTAAATAAAGCTTAAAAATTTTTTCTTTCTCGTCTTGCTCTGCTTTTTCATATTTTTCTACCAAAATCAAAAGCCCAGCCAAACGACATTCATGAATCTTATCATCTAATAATTCTTGAATTTTTGAAAAAGCAACCTCTTTAAATTGCTTTGCAACTTTTCTAATCTCTGGAACAGTTACCCCTAAAAAGATATCTCCTTCTCCATATTGGCCCTTTCCTGTTTTAAAAAAACGGCTCAGTATTTGCGCCTTTTCTTTATTGGCTCGCCTTTCTAATTCTTTTTTTATTAAATTAGCCATTGATTAAAAAAAATAATAAATTTATTTAAGGGATAAAATAAACTAAGACCCCCAAGAAACATAAAACCCCAAAAATAAAAGTAAATTTTGAAAAATTAATCTTTTGAGAAATGTTCATCAAAAGTTTTAAAGTAATCATTCCAAAAATAAAGCTAAAAAATAAAGCAATCAAAGCGCCTTGCGAAATTATTCCCGGATCTTTAAAGTATAAATATAGATTAGACCCTAAGACTACTGGAATTGAGATTAAATAAGATATTTTTAAAATCTTTTGTGGATCATTCTCTGATAAAGATAATCCAAAAATAGTGGCACCAGATCGAGAAACTCCAGGAATAGGAGTAATGGCTTGTAATAATCCAACCACAACAGCTGAAACATCTTCGCTCATTTTTATCTTTATCTTTTTCTTTTGAAACCAAGATGTTAAAAATAATCCGCAACCCATTAAAAATAGTAACCATGGCCCCCCGCCTAAATCGCTTGCAAATTTATAAACAAAAAATCCCAACCCACCGGAGATTAAGGTAACGATTATAAAAAACTTTATAAATTTTTTGTCTTTAAACAAAATTAAATCTCTTATTTCTTTCCAAAAATAAATCATAACCGCCAAGACAGTTCCCAGATGTAAAAAAAGAGCAAAATCAACATTATTGGCTTGTTCTAACGAAAAATCGGAAAATAAAGAAACCACTCCCTCGCTTGAAACAGGTAGCCACTCAAATATTCCCTGTAAAACTCCTGCGATAATATAATCTATAAAACTAAACATAATTATTTAATTATTATTTAACTGAGTAAATCTTTAAAACTCTTATTTTACCAAACTGATCTGCTAAAAATTCAAAATTACGATAATTCCCTCTTGCGTCATAATTTTCTAAAAGAGAATGATTATTTAGTAAAATCTCTTTAATTATTTTTTCCTGTTGAGGATCTATTTCCATATACGCTATTCCATCTTTATCTAAATAATTAGATAATTCTTGCAAAAACATCTTAATAAAATCCATTCCTAATTTTCCTCCCATTAAGGCAATAGACGGCTCATATTGTTTAACATCCTCTCCCAATTCACTAATTCTTTCTTCTGCCACATAGGGAGGATTAGCCAAAATAAAATCGTATTTACCGGAAATGTTTGAAAAAATATCTGATTTTATTATTTTAACGCGCTCTAAATCAATCGAATTTAATTTTAAATTAATTTTTATTTGTTCTAAAAAAATATCTTCTATCTCGGCAAAATCACACACACATTCTGGAATATTTTTTAAAACCGCAATCCCAATACAACCAGATCCAGAAAAAATATCCAGGCATTTGATTTCTTTTTTAGAACAATTTTTTATTTCTTCAATCGCTTTCTTAACCCAATCTTCGGTTTCTTCTCTAGGAATTAAAGGCCTGTGACTTAAATCAATTTTACAATTCAAAAAATCCTTAAATCCTCTTTTATAGTCATCGGGCAATTTATTAGAATCCATAAACAACTAAAAATGCGATTAAAATCCCAAGTAAACTACCAATGAATATTTCAAACAAACTGTGCCCTAAAACTTCTTTAACTTTTTCTAAATCTTCCACCTCTTCTGATTCAGAACCCAGTATTTCTATTAAACGATTAAGGGATTGAGCTTGTTTCCCTGCCTCTGCTCTTATTACACGAGCATCATAAATTATAAAAAATGCCAACACAACAGAAATGGCAAAAAGAGGAGATCCAAATCCATAAAGCAGTCCAACTACAGTAGCCAAAGAAACAGAGGTGGCGCTATGGGAAGATGGAAATCCTCCTGGCAAAGAATACAAATTAAACTTAAATTTTTTTGTTTTCGTGGTTAAAAGAATAGCTTTTAATGTTTGAGCCACAAACCAAGCTATTACAACAGCCCACAATGCTTTGTTTTCTAAAACAGATAAAACGATTTCGTTCATAAATAAATTATTTTATTTCTGGTTCTAAACCCTTTAACTATTTTTAATTGTTTTTCGCTTATTTTAAAATAGTTGGATAAAGCTGAAAGAATGGCCTGATTAGCGGCTCCACCAATTGGTTTTGCACGCACATAAACCTCAAACGCATCTTCGCTTTTTTTAATTATTTTTTCCTGATTTGCACCTGGAAAAGCTTTAACTTTGATTAACATTAATAAGGATTATAGCAAAAAAAATCAAAAGGCGCAAAACCAAAAAGAAGTGATGTGGAGTAAACAGTAAGCGATATAGAATAGATATAGAATAGATATATAATATAGGAACCCATGTTTGGGGGTGCCACCCCCAAACATTCTTAAAATGCTAGAAGCAAAAAAGAAAGCGGACTAAGTCCGCTTCCAAAAGCCATGCGTCATGCGTTTCTCCTTAGCTCGTTCAACAAACTCAGGAATATGAAGAGCAAAGCAAGGATAAGTTAGTTAATTTTCAATAAATCCACTACAAAAACCAAAGTTGCGTTTGGAGGAATTACTCCACCTGCTCCAGTTGTGCCATAAGCTAATTCTGATGGAATAATCAATTTTCTTTGTTCTCCTATTTTCATTCCAAGCATTCCTTGATCCCATCCTTTAATTACTTGCCCAGCACCAAGAGTAAAAATAAATGGTTCTCGGCCTGGGTTTAAACTTGAATCAAATTTTGTACCATCTTCAAAAGTCCCCGTATAATTAACTGTTAATTTATCACCCACTTTTGATTCAATCCCTGTTCCTTGTTTTAATATTTCTATTTTCATTTGCGTTTCTTTTTTATTTATAAGATTTGAAGCATTGGCTTGTGATTCCTCTTCGCCCGTTTGCCGAACATTAATACGGCTACTATTTTCTTGCGCAATGTTATTAAAATCACTTTTTGGTGCTTGATTAACAAAATAAATAATTAAAGCCAAAATAATAATTATAATGATTGCGATAATAATATATAATAATTTGTTTTTCTCCATATCAATTCTTTTATATTATATTATTTTATTTCGTAACTAATATTAACCGTTACTTGAATTTTATTTTCTCCTGTTGCAACCGGCACTGTTGCTGTTTCGGCGCTACCAATTGCTGATGACTTAGCTAAATAATCATAAGCATAATATGGGTAATTACCACTTTCTGTAAAACTAATTACTTTTCCTAAACGAACTCCTAATCCGTTTGCAATATTTTCAGCGTCTGTTCTGGCATTTTTAATTGCCTCGGCTCTTGCCTGCATTTTAACTGCATCCATATCTTCTACTGTAAAACTTACACGACTCACATCGCTGG
>JAXDCF010000087.1:0-3050 GCA_034678205.1 Patescibacteria group bacterium | reverse complement strand
TTGACATATACAGAAAATATGCTATTCTATAACTAGTTTAAAAGAGGTGCAATATTGAAAAAAGACGGTAGTTTTTGTGAAGAAAGCACAATCGAAATTGGGGACATGGTCCCAATAGATCTTTTGATCCAGACCGGGCTCTTGCCCGTAAAAAAAACAAAGAATGACTAAACATCATCTCTTTTTTATTTATAAACATAATTTACTCTGCAATCTATTTGCGATTTTTTATTTTTGAGATATAGTAAACAATATGAAATATGAAAAATCAATTCGGCCTTGGGGTTGGCACCGAGTTTTAATTAAGATAGGAGAAAAAGCTTGGATAAAGGTGGTTTTCGTAAAACAAGGTGAACGGTTAAGTTTACAAAGCCATGAAGAAAGAATAGAAATTTGGATTGTTTTAAAAGGAAAGGTAGAAACATTAGTAAATGATAAAAATCGGGTTTTAAAACCAGGTGGGATTTTAAAAATAAACAGAAAAGAAAAACATAGGATGGGAGGTATTCAAAACTCGTATATTTTGGAGTTAGCTTTTGGCAGGCCTTCTGAAACAGACATTATTAGATACGAAGATGATTATGGCAGGGCTGAAAAATTATGAAAACAAAAAATCAAAAAACAATTTTAATTGGATTAAGCGGAGGGGTTGATTCTTCTGTTTCGGCTGCGCTCTTAAAACAACAAGGCTATGAAGTGATTGGCGTAACTATGAAATTATGGAGTAAAAATTCAATAGCTAAAAGACAAAAAGTTGGATGTTATGGATCAGAATCGGAAAATAATGTTTTAGAAGCTAAAAAAGCTGCTCAAATTTTAGGCATTTCGCACATAGTTGTAGATGTTTCTAAGGAATTTGAAAAATATGTACTTACATATTTTAAAAAAGAATATTTGGCTGGCCGCACTCCTAATCCTTGCGTTAAATGCAATCAAAAAATCAAATTTGGATATGTTATTAAAAAAATTTCGGATATGGGAGTTAAGTTTGATTTTTTTGCTACTGGGCACTATGCTCGCATTAAATACGACAAAAACAAAAAAAGATATTTATTATTAAAAGGATTAGATAATAAAAAAGATCAATCTTATTTCCTTTATCAGCTTTCTCAAAAGCAATTAAGTAAAACAATTTTTCCTTTAGGTAGTTATAGAAAAGAGCAAGTTAAAAAACTAGCTAAAAAGTTTGGCTTAGGAGAATTTGCGAATAAGGCAGAGAGCCAAGATTTTGGTGCGGGAGAGTATGCTAATATTATTGGCAAGGAGGGTAAAAGACAAGGTAAAATTATTGATACTAATGACAAAGTATTGGGAAGCCATAACGGCTTGGTTAATTTTACAATTGGCCAAAGGAAAGGGATAAATATCGGCGGGCTTAAAGAGCCATATTATGTAATTGGATTAAATGGATGTCGAAACGAAGTGATTGTTGGTAAAAAGCAGGAGGCATTTTCAAAAGATTTTAAAATTAAGCAAATAAATTGGATTGCTTTTCTAAAACTACAAAAAACAATTTCAGCTAAGGTAAAAATAAGATCAGCTGCGGATTTAATGGATTGCAAGATAATCCCGCAAGGGAAAAATATAATTGTTAGGTTGGTTAAGCCAGCTTTTGCAATCACTAAAGGACAATCCGCTGTTTTTTATTTAGGCGATATTGTGCTTGGCGGGGGTATAATAGAATAATTGGCGAAATTAAGGTTTTGGGATATAATAAAAACATAATTTATGAGCCATAGAAATAAATAAAATGGACTGTATTTTCTGTAAAATTATTAATAACGAGTTGCCTTGCTTTAAAATTTATGAAGACGAAGATGTTTTAGCGTTTTTAGATATTCATCCTGTTAGCGAAGGACATACTTTGGTTATTCCCAAAAAGCATTTTGAAAATATCTTTGAAATAGATAAAGATTACCTTCAAAAAATTATTATAGTAGCAAAAAACATTGCTCAAAAAGTAATTCAAACTAATATTGGAGAGGGAGTAAATCTTTTTCAGTCAAATGGGGTTGTAGCAGAACAAGTAGTTCCACATTTTCATTTACATATTATTCCAAGGCGTCAAGGAGATAGTATCGATTTTACTAAAAAATCGTTTAAGCCTATTGATAAGCCGACTGATGAACAGTTTGAAAATATTAGAAAAACGTTGACTTTAGTTTAATTTTAATAAAAAATATGGCTAAGAAAAAAGTTAAATTTGGAATAAAGAAAAAAATAAAATTAAAGAATAAAATAACATCCAAAAAGATGAAAAGTTTGGTTGTTAAGAAAAGAAAGATTAAAATCGGAAAAGTTAAAAAGGTTAAAATAACTAACCCATCAAAGAAATCATTAGTTAAAAAGGTTATCGTCAAAAAAATACCAATTCAAAAGATTTCAAAAAAGATAGCACCAAAAGAAGGAGACCTTGATTTGGCAAAGAAAATAAAGATAAGGGTGGTTGGAATTGGCGGTGGCGGCGGGAATATTGTGGCCGAATTAAGCAGAAAGTTAAAAGATTTTTCCTCACAAAAAATTGATTTTGTTGCTGCAAACACAGATAGCCAATCTTTAAAATCTTTAAATAAAAATATTAAAGTTTTTGCTTTTGGCCAAAAACTTACTCGTGGCTTGGGAACTGGGCGGGATGTGGAATTAGGAGAAAGAGCTGCGCGAGAAGATTTAGAAAAAATCAAAGAAGTTTTTTCAGAAGACAGAGATTTATTTATTATTATTTCCTCCTTAGGTGGCGGAACGGGAACTGGAGCCGCTCCTATTTTTGTTAAGGCAGCCAATGATTTTGGATTGCCGGTTTTGGGTATTTTTACAACCCCTTTTAGTTTTGAGGGTAAAAAGAAAATGGACGATTCTAAAGCAGCCTTAGAGAAGATGAAAGAAAACCTTAATGCTTATATGATTTTGCCCAATGAAAAAATTTTTGGTTTAGCCAAAGAAGAGATATCTTTTACAGATTCATTAAATTTATTAAATAGCCATCTAGCCAATTCTTTAGATGGATTATTGCGAGCAATTTATTCACCGGGCTTAATTAATATTGATTGGGC
>JAXDCF010000086.1:0-2626 GCA_034678205.1 Patescibacteria group bacterium | reverse complement strand
AAATTTGACTTATTCTATTTAATTTTTTAAAATGTAGATGGTTCTCTTGTTCTCAGTGGAACCTTTACAATTATCTCAATCAGAAAAAGGAAGTGTTAGACTGAAGAAAAACGGAAACGGAAACGGAAATGGAAACGACGCAATCTATTATCAGCTTGGTAATTGTTTTATGTGTGGAGAAGAGGGTGTTCCAATCACAAAATTTCCTATTTTTCGACAAGATGTTTTTGGAATAAACAATGATAAAGTTCCCGTATGTCGCGACTGTGCCGATTTGTTTAAGAGTTGCATAAAAGCTCCTATGAATAATATTTTAAAAAACTATAGGACTAGTTATGATCTAACCTCTGAGGCTTTTTTAAAGGGCATGGAAATAGACGATGTTTTTTTGGAACTGATTTGGGCAAAATCGATTTTGGGACATCAAAGAGAAATAGATCATATCATTGATTTCTCAGAACCGAAAAGCTGTCCGATTTGTGGACATAAGAAGCTAACTTGCCACCATATAAGAAAAAGGGCTGTTTTTGGAGAAAACAACTTCATTGTTTATTTTTGTAGAAAATGTCATGACCGTCTTGAAGTATTGGTTACGACAGGAGAGGTTTTCGCCCTAAGAGACAACTATCTTGAATTTAGAATGGAAATCGATAGCATGATTAACAATCTAAGGGGAGTAAATGCCCCAGATATTTTGAAGCAGAACGCACTTCGCGAAGGAGCTGGTAGCTATCAGTTTGCATAACAGCAATAATATTTTTAAAAAATTATATTGTTGCTTTTTTTGTTCGCAAAAGATATAATTTAAATATAATTAGCTAAATAAACAAAAAATGAATATTTTAACAGACGAGACTTTTGAAGAATTTATAACTAAGGCCGATAAGCCAGTATTATTAGATATTTTTGCGCAATGGTGTCCGCCTTGTAAAATGCTCGGTCCAGTTATTGAAAAAATATCCGAAGATTACAAAGATAAAATAATTGTTGCTAAGATGGATTTAGACGCTTGCCCAGAAACGGGTCAAAAATTTAGTGTAGAAGTTATTCCCACTGTTTTTTTATTTAAAAATAATGAAGTTATAGATAAATTTGTTGGTTTTATGCCAGAAGAAGAAATCAAAAGCTGGCTCAACAAATTAATCTAACAATAAAATCTAAAATTTAATAGTAGTTCTTAAATTAAAAACGATCCAAGAAAACATGTTTGGGGGTGCCACCCCCAAACATTACCCCTAAATAAAGAAAACATGTTTGGGGGTGCCACCCCCAAACATTACTCAAACATTAAAATAATATGGAAAATATTGAAGAAAAAATAAAAAATTTATTGGTTGAATACGAGGATTATGCTAAGGCCAATGGATTTAAAGTTAATCCAAATAAACAAATAGCCGAAGGCATAGTTCGTGCGCTTTTAATGAAACAAGAATCTTTTAACGAAAGATATTGCCCTTGTCGCAAGATGACAGGCGACAAAGAGGAAGACAAGAAAATAATTTGTCCGTGCATATATCATAAAGAGGAAATAGAAAAAGACGGGCATTGCCATTGCAATCTATTTGTAAAATAAATTGTGAACAGATGAAAATAAAAAGCAGGCGAATGCCTGCTTTTGTAATAAAAATAAAATTCTTTGAATTGCTTATCCCTTAGCCCCTATCGCTTATCCCTTACTCATTAACTCGTCTTGTATATTCGCCTGATTCAGTATTTATTTCTAAGATATCGCCTTCGTTAATAAACAATGGAGCTGAAATTTTGGCTCCGGTTTCTAAGGTTACTACTTTGTTACCAGATTGAGCACGGTCTCCTTTTACGCCAGGCGGAACTTCGGTTACTTTTAGTTTCACTTTAATGGGCAAAGCAACATTAATAATTTTTTGATTAAACAAAATTGTGGTTACAATTTCGTTGGCTTTTAAAAATTTAGCTGCATTTCCAATTTTTTCTTCTTCTAATTCAAATCTTTTTGAAGGGTTATCAACTTCGGAAAAAGTATATTTGCCTTTATTTTGAAAAATAAATTTGGCTTCATTCTTTTCAATGTCTGCTTCTTCAAAAGAATCTCTAGGTTGGGCTGATTTAGCGATTACAGCGCCGGAAACAAGGTTGCGGAGCTTCATTTGTAAGTAAGAATGTCCACGGCCCTTAAAAGTATTCTGCGCCTCTATTATTTCATAGGGCTGATCATTAACAATAACAATCTTTCCTACATTTAATTCTGAATATGACAACATTTTTCTAATTTTTATTAGTTTTTATTATTTAAAGAATGTTTGGGGGTGGCACCCCCAAACATGGGTTTTATACTATCATACCTTAAATTTATTTAATCGGGTCGGTTCGCCACTCAATTTGATTGTCTTTTCCAGCGTATTCCAGCCATTCGTTATTGTCGTCAATAACAAACCATTTCTTTTTAGTGGCAGACCATACCATGGGTTGATTTTGAAAATAAGGTTTTTTGACAATTTCTTTGGGTTTTAAACGCCCAAGTTCAAGCCATTTTTTAAAAACAGTTTCAATAGTGTACTCTAGATTTCTTGAATTAGCCCATTCGTCTACTATACTAATAGCTGATTTTGATTTTTTTGTCGAGCCCGCTAATTCAATTAATTCTTTA
>JAXDCF010000085.1:0-9527 GCA_034678205.1 Patescibacteria group bacterium | reverse complement strand
TTTGCGAAAAATCATTAATATAAATATATTGCGGGGTCGTCTAACGGTTGGACATCTGGCTTTGACCCAGAAGATTCTAGGTTCGAATCCTAGCCCCGCAGCCATTCAATAAAAACACCCCCGGAAGGGGGTGTTTTTATTAATAAGCTATTGACAATGTACGATAAATTACCATATAACAAATCATAGGAGATTTAAAAATGAAAGAACAGAAACTGAAAGAATTAAATGAAAAAATTGAATCTTTCCAGAAAAAAGAAGCTGAAATTACAAAGAAAAAAATTGAAGCAACGCGACAACTTACATACTATCATCTTTTATTAAAAAAACTAACCAAAGAAGAAAGAATGGTGCAAGGAGGTCTTTTTCTTTCAATCGAAGAATTAAGAGCGCTTACTATACATAATTAGCTCTTTTTTTTATAAAAAAATTATTGAACTGGGCAATAGGGTTGATCGCTTGGACAATTTCCACCCATACAACATCCTATATGATTATAATTCTCGCTGCCATGTGCGCGACATGGACCAGAGATACACCAATAAACACTGCTATATCTATCAAAACCTTGAGCCCAAGTTTCGTTTGGAAAATTACAATTATTTCCAGAAGCATCGCAGAACCTTACACTAATTTGATAAACAGGTTCTGTTTTTGGATTTTTTGAAAGTGCTCCTGCACAATAACCACTCGGTTCACAAGAAGGTGCTTCGGCTGGATTCTTACATCCAGTACTACTTGGATCTTGATCCCAATAATCCCAATCATAAACAGATCCTGGCCAAGGAGCTTTAGGCCAATTAGGCGCAGAAGAAAGATAGTTCTCAAGTCCAGGTGGCAAATCCCTACTTGCATCGCAAGGATTATGAGGATTATTAATTAAATACAAATTTAAAGCATAGATTATAGAATTCATTTCAGCACGAGCCCTAGTATTATAGGATACTTCTGTGGCACGACGAAAATAAGCAACTGCGATTGCAGCAAAAAAACCTACAAGGGTAATAACTATTAGAAGCTCTATGATAGTAAAAGATTTACTGGTTTTCATTTTATAATTTCCAAATCAAATTATGCTATTCTTAGCTTTTAAAAGATTATGATAATATTATAGCAAAAAAAAATTTAAAAGGAAAATAATTTTTATAGGGAAAATTTTGCGACAAGGACAATGCTGGGAACCATAAACTATTTTTTTAAAAAACTAATATTTCGTTTATATATTGACAATATGCTTATAATATTATATTATTAATGTATGCTCGAAGTGATGCCAAGCCCAAAAGGGGCTGAACTTTTGAACATAAGGGTTAACCTTTATCCAAGATATCGCGAGATTCTTGGAAGCGTAAATGGAAATAGAGAACTACGGTTTGCCTTACCCTTGAATGGAAAAATCTTCCATATCGTGGAGCAGAAAAACGAATGGGGGTGGGTCTTAATACAAACAGATCCGCTGATACCAGAATATCCCACAAAACCAATGGGAGTTAAAAAATATGTTTATCTCCCTCTATGCCCAGATGAGGCGCCAAACATAGGCAATCTTCATGCCTATATGGTTTAACTCGTTGGGTCTTTTTTTTATTCAACCGTATTTTATTTTTAAATTTGACAATGCAATAAAAAATGATAGTATTTTCGTATGTCGCGAAAGGAAAGTGACACTAGGATATTCGTTTATGGATGGGTTGATCATAACGGATTTAAAATAATGGCGGTTGAAGAACATTCAAGATATCTCCGTGTAATTGGAAATGTTCTAAGTTACAAAGAAGAGATTATTGAACAATTATATTTCGATGTTCCCAAAAATCGAAAAGGAAAAAGCTTCTATTTTAAATATCACAAAGATTATGGATGGTTGTTGCAAGAAGGCGATAAAACAGGATTTGCCTGGATTGCAAATAAAGACTATCCGGAAAATCGTTTGAGCAGTACGATTAAGGTCTGATGAATTTATTTGTCGGACAATTTTTTTTAATAATACACACCTATATTGGTGTTTTTTTATTTTCAAGGATATAATAAAAATGTAAATAAAAATAATAAATAATTATTAATTAAAAATATGAAAATAGAATATAACAAGGTTACGTGGTATTCAATGGTTTTAGCAATTGTGATGTATGTAGGTATTTTTGCATTAGCTTATTATCTTGGTAATAAATGTTGTTCTTTACTAAATCCAGCCCCAGTACAACTCCAGCAACAAAACCAAGCAAATAATAAAATTACAAATGCGAGTTTTGCTTGCGATAATAATAAAACTATTAATGCCTTTTTTTTCAACGAAAAAGTTGAACTAACTTTAAGCGATAAAAGAAATCTTTTACTCTTACAGGGCATCTCTGCCTCTGGAGCTCGCTACACAAACACAGATCAATCTATTGTTTTTTGGAATAAAGGCGATACAGCTTTTATGGAAGAAAATGGTAAAAATACTTACGAAAATTGTTTAATTGGTCAACCTGAATAATTTTAATAAAAATGCTTAAAATATTTAGTCCAAGTTTTGAAAATGGGGAAGAAATTCCTATAAAATTTACTTGTAAGGGAGAAAATATAAATCCCGAGCTTGTAATTGAAAACATTCCCGAAGGAACTCAAGAATTGGTTTTAATCATGGATGACCCAGACGCACCTAAAGGAACTTTTACGCATTGGATTGTTTGGAATATTAATCCTAAAACAAATAAAATAGAAGAGAACAGCACCCCTATAGAGGCTGTGGTTGGGATAAATTCTGCTAATGAAAATAAATATCATGGGCCTTGTCCTCCCTCTGGAACACATAGATATTTTTTTAAAATTTTTGCCCTAAATTCTAAAATAAATCTTGATTTCAATACCAACAAAGATAAGTTAGAAGAAAATATCAAAAATTATATTATTGAACAAGCGGAATTGATTGGACTTTTTAGCCATAAATAAATTATAAAATGACCACAGAACAATTTGAAGATTTAGTGCGAGAGGGGATAAAAGCTATCCCAAAAAAAATTTTAGATAAATTGGATAATGTTGATATTGTTATAGAAGACGATCCTACGCCAGAACAATTAAAAAAGTTAAAAATTAAAAATAATTATTTTCTTTTTGGATTATACGAAGGAATTCCTAAAACAAAAAGATGGGATTATAGCCAAGCTCTCCCAGACAAAATTACTATTTTTAAAAATCCAATTGAAAAATCAACCCAAAACGAAGAGGCAATTAAGAAAATAGTTAAAGATACGGTTTGGCATGAAATTGCGCATCATTTTGGAATGAACGAAGAGAGAGTAAGAAAAGCCGAAGATCGTCATGCTCGATTAAATAAAATTTAATTAAAATAATATTTGACGAATTATAAAAAATTAAGGTATTGTATTAATAGTACACAATCGTACATTTCAAAAAGAGGTGCAAAGATTGCTAAATTCTGACGAAGAAATGGGCACTACGGCATCCTCTAATTCTTGCAGGAAAGCCGTACGCGAAAAGACTCTGCCTCTCCGAAACAAAAAGCCTTTGTTTTGGATGTCTCTTATTGGATATTCTCTAGAATATATCCAATACTTGGGATTAATAAATCCAGATATCGAAAACCTGTGCGAAGAAGAAGCACTTAGGAATAAAAAAGGCAAATTTGGATTTGTTTCCATTATCGTAGATGGCGAAAAGTTTGTTTTCATTCCAGGTAGCGATACTGCCATTAGCTACGGCTATCCAGAAACCGAACAAAAAAATTGGGATTATCATTTCCTTATTATGGCTTATTGTGTTACAAACAATAAACTAAATATAGGAAATGGAAATCCACAACCCTGGTCTCATATAGTTCGGAGGATATTAAAACTCCAAGAAAAAGATCCCGATGACTGTGATTTAGAAATTTATCCATGGACAAATATTGTTCCAGAGGAGTGGCACTAAAAAATCATTAACCAACTAAAAGATGAGATTAAAAACGAAGAAAAAGATTTGCTCAAAAATCTTCTTTTAAGGGGTGAAATAGAAGCCAATGCGCTTCTGAAAATATTAAAAACTGCCGAAAAAAAATAAAAATCGGCTTTTTTTATTTAGAATAAATATCTGGTCTTTTTTTTAAAAAAAATACCTCCCGGAATTTTTCTATTGACAATATAGTTATAATATTTTAAACTACTAGAACATCGAACCTTAAAAATAAAAGGAAGAAAATCCACCCTTGCCAAGAGAGCGTTATTTATAATTCTTTCTTGGCAAGGGTGAAAGCCCTAGCACAAAAAGAAGAGGTATCATGAAAAAAATGACAATGGTGGCTATTGCCATCTTGGCTCTGATCTTTGTGATCGGAACATGTTCCGCGGCAAGCTCTTGCAGTGTATGTGGAACCGTAAAACCCACACCGACTATTCCACCAACAATATACAAAAGCTGTGGACCAGCAAACGGTGGAACTTTTGCCTCACAACCCAGCACATCGCTACTTTGCGCTAGTGGCTACAGAGCTGGTATTATAGGCGAGCAAAAAATAAATGGATATACAGTCCTTTTCTGGGGATGCAATCCATACTCTACGAGAGGAGGAAAAACGCCCTCAGTTTGTAGCTGTAGAATTGGCACTGAGAAACCAGTGGCAATAAACGGTGTTTGTGGATCAGCTATTCAATCCATGATAATGCCTGGCTTACCAGCGCCAACTCAAAATCTTTGTACCTCAGGAACTAATTCCAAAGTGGTGAAAAAAACCGACAGATATGGATTCTCTTGGTACGAATGGGGATGCCTGGGTCAAAACGGCGGAACGTCTTGCATATGCAAAACCCGTGCCGTAAGATAACTTCTTCCTTTCTTTTTTATAGTTTACAATACTAATTGCGAATTATAAAAAAGATTATATTAAAAAATCCCTTCTGGGGATTTTTTGCTTGACAAATACTTTAAGAGAGGTAAAATAATAATAGATCGTTTAAAAAATAGAGAAATAAATCTATAAATAAGGCGGGCAAACCAATCCAAACAATACAATATTCATATACTTGAATAGCTCCGCCAAATTTATTTGACATATTTCTCATTTCTCACATATAGCCGACACAATATATTATACAATTTTTAATAATATTACACCGTCGGCTTTTTTCTTTTTATAAGCAAATCCAAGGATTTGACTTTTTTTATTTTTGGGATTAAAATTTTTGTATATCAATTCCGAGGTGAAAAAATGAACATGAGTAGCCGATTATGGAATAAGTTATTTAGACAAATCAATGCATTGCCGGAGAATAAAAAACATATAATTTTAAATTGTTTATTTCTCCAATTAGCTGATTAATATCAGCTCTCAATTATACCGTAAGAGATTATTACATCTTAAACGGTTCTTTTTTTTATTACGAATTGTGATATTATTAAATTATTATTAACAATTAAAACCCATTAAAAATTTATGAGTAAAAAATTAATTGTGGCTAACTGGAAATGTAATCCCTTAACTTCAAATGAAGCAATAAAAATTTTTAAATCCATCGCCACAAAATATAAAAATTATACTAAGGCAGAAGTTGTAATCTGTCCGCCAGATATTTTTTTAAAAAATTTACTGGCTTTAAAAAATAAATTAAAAGTGGGAGCGCAAAATTGTTTTTGGGAAGAAAAAGGAGCTTATACTGGAGAAGTGTCTACCGTGATGCTCAAAAATATGGGATGCCAATTTGTAATTATTGGTCATTCGGAAAGAAGAAAAATAAATAAAGAAACAAACGAAGAAATAAATAAAAAAATAATTGCGGCGCTACAAAATAAATTAATTCCAATTTTATGTATTGGAGAGAATAGGGAAGAAAGGGATCATGAATTAACCTTTGATATTTTGGAAAAGCAAATTAAAGAGGGGATTGCTAATTTAGAAAAAACAAAGATTGTTAAAATAGTTTTTGCTTACGAGCCAATCTGGTCTATAGGGAGCGGAAATTCTGCTAATCCAAAACAAATTAAAGAAGTTAAAAATTTTATAATTAATTTGATTGCTAAAAAAATCGTAAAAGAAAACATTAGCAATATTAAAATTTTGTATGGAGGAAGTGTAAACGGAGAAAATACAAATGCCTATTTTACTGAAGCAGAAATGAATGGAGTTTTGGTGGGGGGCGCTTCTTTAAAGCCAGAGGAATTTGCTAAAATTATTAAAAGCGCATAAATAGTTATCCCACTTCGCCAAGGCTTCGCGGGACTAGTCCTATTCGGACTAGAACTAAAAAATCCGCCTGGCAGCGGTGTTCGTTTTTCGTAAGGAAGAGATTAAAGAATCTCTTTTTTCCGTGAAGTTTAGATCTTCACATATCTTGTCCGCTCCATTAAAGCGCAGACAAACATTTCAAGGTAGGTCGTTGTTTTCACCTCCAATGAGAAAACTTTATCATATTTATGTAAAAATGTCAAATCTTAAAGGAGGGCAGGAAGACCTAATCATCTCCCTGCCACATCCATAGCTATCCCGCTGCTTTGTTCGTATGTTCATACCCCAAGGCATAGGCCTGGACTACAACCGCTTCGTTTAGTTACCGCAACCATCACCTATAGTCATAATAACAGTCAACCCTCCGAAAGATTGACGTCAATTCCATAGTCAATGCTAGGACTAGTCACCCCAAAGCTTTTTAGAAAGAGCAACTGTATTCTAGTGACATTGCTAAAACTACATCGTTTTAGACAACCACAAGAAACATTTTCTTTATATTATATTTATTTAATAAACGCAAGTATTCCAATCTAAACATTTTGATTTTTGATTTGATTGGAAATTTGAAATTAATTTTTGAGTTCTTTTCCGCTATGAAATTGCCTATGAATATCTCCTAAACGCTTATTGGTAACATGCGTATAAATCTGAGTTGTAGAAATATTGCGATGGCCTAAAAATTCCTGAATTATTCTTATATCCACCCCCTTATTAAGCAAATCTGTTGCCATACTATGTCTTAGTGTGTGAGGGGTTGTAAAATAAGGAATATTAGCCAAAGTAGCGTATTTTTTGACAATTCTTTCCACAGAACGAGGCGTTAAACGGCCTTCTGAGACCATTTTGGTCCTGAAGTGGGTAAATAGAGCTTTATCATTATCAGAACGGCTTTTAAGGTACTTTTTAAGCCATTCTAGGGCTCGTTCTGAGAAATAGACTGTCCTAGGATGTTTTCCTTTACCAATTACACCTAATTCTAGGTCTTTTTTAAGCCCTAGCCCCTTAAACTGTTCTAAATTAAGGGATGTTAACTCGGCTATCCGTAAACCAGTTGAAAATAAGACCTCTAAAATAGCCCGATCCCGCAAGCCTTCTTTAGTTTCTACATTAGGTGTTAAAAGTAATTTTTCAATCTGTTCTAAGGTTAAAAATTTTACAGTTTTTTCTTTGCGTGCATCTTTTGGTAATTGAATTTTATCAGCTGGTAAAGAAATAATATCTTTATCAGAAAAATAAGTTAAAACAGATCTTAAGGCAATAAGATAATAATTTTGGGTTAACTTAGATAAAACCTTGTTTGTTTTTGGATCTTTAAAACGTGCTAGATATAAACGATAATTCCAGATATCCTCGGGAGTCAATTCATGAGGCTTTAAACCCTCCTTATGAACTGCTTTGAGCCACTGGTGAAACTTATTAAGGTATCGGCTATAGTTTTTTTGCGTATTATCAGATAGACCTCTTTCAATTTCACAATAATCCAAAAAGTCAGGAATATGCTTTAAAATGGGTTTATCAGATTTATTCATAAATAGAGAAGGTTAAGTTTATAATTTTAATTTTCAAAATAATTTTTAATTTATATTTTTTAAATTCCTAAAAAAATATTTTTATTTTTAAATTATACATATTAGGGTAAACTCTCAAAAATTCATAAAAATAGCTGGGGGAGGACCTATTTACGTAAATACAAGGAATTAACCTCCCTCCAATGTCGCTTAACCTACATTGTGCGACATTTATACTATTATAATACACGTGTATATTGGGCACGTCAATAGCCCTTCCCTTGTTAACGCTTAGCGTATAACTCATTGACGCATGGCTTTTGGAATAATACTTTTAAAATTGTCTTATAAAATATATTTTGCAAAAAAAATTAGAGAGGTTATATTTTTCTTTTTTAAAAGAAATCCCTCTCTATGTGGCGGATTCATCCGCCATTACTCCCGGTAGCTTGCTGGCAATGTATGCCCGCGTTGCCACAGATAGCCTCTCAAGATCCTGTTGAGAACAGGTCAGGTTTGCTGCCTTTCTCGCCCATGGATATGTCTGGACAATTTTAGCAACTTTTTTCATATCAATTTCTGAGCACCTAATTTCGGCGCAAAGAGCGTGATATGCTCTCACTCGTGGGGAAAGCCTAAGCATGGGTAATCCTTCATCTTTGTTTACTGGTCTAAACCTACCAGCATCAGGATCAACAACGATTATGCTCTCTTTGCTACAAGCCTTGTGACGATTATCGCTACCGCACAAAGCGCCTCCAGATATTTGTATCATTTCTTCCTCCAAACTTTGGACTGTCCGCTCATATCTGCCATCTTACCCCTATCTATTTAGATGACAAGGAACAATCCAATTATTATATAACACTTTTATGATTCTATATCAACAAGCCCCTATGTGGAAAACCACCCCTAGATGAGGTGGTTAGTTTTTATTCCGTATTCTTTATTCTATGTTCTGTATTCCGTGTTCTTATCTTACGTTGGTATTACTCCGTGTTTTCTTAAAACTTTATCTTCTCTTTTATTCAAAATTGATTCCAAAGATTTAATTAAAATATTTCTAGTTTCTCTTGGATCAATAATTAAATCCACTTGTCCAAGTTTAGCTGCGCAAAAAGGATCTAAAAAGTTTTCCTTCAACTCCCCTATTTTCTCTTGCTCAATTTTTTCCGGATTAGGGCTGGCTTCTATTTGTTTTTTAAAAATTATTTTAACCGCTTGCTCTGCGCCCATAACTGCGATTTGTGCGTTTGGCCAGGCGATAACCTTATCGTATCCAAGCTTTCGTGAAGCTAAAGCAATATAAGCTCCACCAAAAGCTTTTCTTAAAATCACGCTTATTTTTGGCACCGTGGCTTCTGCATAAGCATATAAAACCTTAGCACCATGTCTTATAATTCCTTGATGTTCTTGATTAGTGCCGGGCAAATAACCAGGGGTATCAACTAAGTTTATAATTGGAATATTAAAAGCATCGCAAAATCTAACAAACCGGGCTATCTTATCTGACGAATCAATATCTAAAACACCGGCTAAAAATTTGGGTTGATTAGCTACTACCCCAACAACGATTCCAGATAATCTTGCAAACCCAACTACCGCATTCATGGCAAAATTAGATTGAATTTCTAAAAAAGTACTGGGATCAAAAATTTCGTTAATCACGGCCTTAATCTCATAAGTTTTATTTAAATCTTCTGGTACAATTTCCAATATTTTTTCATTTTTCCCTGCAAACTCCATAGATTGTTTTTGAGGGGTATCTTCTAAATTATTTTGTGGCAAATAATTTATTAATTTTTTTACTC
>JAXDCF010000084.1:0-3472 GCA_034678205.1 Patescibacteria group bacterium | reverse complement strand
TAAGTTACCTTACTTTGATCCAGCTACGAGAGAAATGAAAAGAACAATGGTTGGTTCCGCCATGGATGTAAAATTAGATTCAGCTGGACGTATCTTGGTTCCTGATTATTTAAAAGAACATGCTGGTTTAAATAAAAAAATTACTATTGTGGGATTAAATGATCACGTTGAAATTTGGGATGAAACTAAGTGGAGCGAATACAGCCCCAGCTTGAATAAAATATCAGACAAGTTAAGAGAGTTTGGATTATAAAATGCACATTCCGGTTTTATTAAATGAATTAATTGATTACCTTAATCCCAAGGCAAATGAAAATTTTATTGATTGCACGCTAAACGGGGGAGGCCACACTAAGGCAATTTTAGAAAAAATTAAGCCCAATGGAAAAGTGCTTGGCATAGAATGGGATAAAGAAATTTTTGAAAACATAAAAAAGCAAAATATAGAACGGCTGATTGCAGTTAACGATTCTTATATAAACCTAAAAGAGATTACCGAAAAAAATAATTTTAAAAATGTTTCCGGAATAATCTTTGATCTGGGAATGTCATCTTACCAAATTGACGAATCGGAAAGGGGATTCAGTTTTCTTAAAAACCAACCCCTGATAATGACTTACGGAGACGCGCAAAAAACAGCCAAAGAAATTGTTAACGAATATGAAGAAGAAAAATTAGAAAAAATAATTAGAGAATACGGAGAAGAAAAATTTTCAAGAAAAATTGCTAAGAAAATAGTTTTAACCAGAAAAATAAAACCTATTGAAACCACACACGATTTAATTGAAATAATTAGACAGGCGATACCAGGGAATCAAGGACATCAAAAAATACATTTCGCCACTCGCACCTTTCAAGCCATTAGAATAGAAACCAACCAAGAATTGGAAAATATTCAAACCGCACTACCACAAGCCATGGATATTTAAACCCAGGCGGAAAACTTGCTGTTATATCTTTCCATTCTCTTGAAGATAGAATTGTAAAAAACTTTTTTAAAGATCAAGCCAAGCAAGGTAAAGCAACTATCGTCACGGAAAAGCCCATCGTTCCAGAAGAAAAGGAAGCGCAAGCCAATCCGCGAGCAAGATCATCAAAATTAAGAATAATAATTCGCAATTAAAAAATATGGCCACTAAAAAAAATAAAATCAAAAAGATATTCAATTTGCTTCCTTACATGGTTTTAATTTTAAGTGGTTTTTATATTTTCCAATTTATAGAATTAACTCAAGCAGAATACAATATTGGACAGCACGAAGAGCAAATTGCTTCGTTAAAGAAAGAAAATGCCGTGCTTCAGCTTTCTCTTTCTCAAAACAAACATCTTGTTAATTTTGAAAACAAAATCACAGAAAACGGATACGATAAGATAGACAAAATAGATTATTTAATAATTTCAGACGATTCGTTGGCCTCAAAATAGAAAAATTAAACTATGTTTAAAAACTGGAGAGTCAATTTGGTCTTATTCTTTATTTTCGCTATGGGGGGGATTGTTTTATCCCGCCTTTTCTATTTACAAATAAATCAGGGCTCTTTTTATAAAGCTATGGCCCAAGGACAACAAATTTCAGTGGATGATACTCAAGGGGATAGGGGAAATATTTATTTTACTAATGGCGAACCTTTAGCTATCACAGAAAAAGAAGCTTATATCTTTATCTCTCCAAAAGAAATAGAAGCTGGTAAACAACAGGAATTAATTGAATCTCTTTCTCAAATTCTTAATTTGGACAAAAAAGAATTAGCGACCAAGGCCAATATCAAAGAAAGCCAATACGAAATTATTAAAACTGGACTAGATAAAAATACGGTTAATAAAATAGAAGAACTGAAACTTAAAGGCGTATATATTGATTACAAACAAACTAGATCTTATCCCAACAAAACCATGGCCGCTCAATTATCTGGCTATATTAATAAAGATGGGAAAGGTCAGTATGGCTTAGAATCATATTACGATGATATTTTAAAAGGTAAAAAATATGTCAAAAAAACCACGTCTAATCCGTGGAACTTTTTGATTTCTGGAAATCAAGACAATGATCCAAATGGCAGTTCTCTGTCTTTAACAATTGATTACAATATCCAATATATGGCAGAGAAGCTTTTGGCAGAAAATGTTAAAACTATGGAATATCGCTCTGGCCAAATTATTGTTATGGATCCGTCAACCGGTGCTATTATTGCTATGGCACAGTATCCTCTCTTTGATCCCAATGATTACAAAAGTGAAAAAAATTATAATGTTTTTCAAAACGATTCTATCCAAAAATTATTTGAACCAGGCTCTATTTTTAAATCCATTACTATGGCAGCTGCTCTAAATGAAAAAGCTGTCACCGCACAAACAACCTATAATGATGACAAGGGATATGAACAATATGGAAGTTATAAAGTTTTTAATTATAACGAACATGTTTGGGGAATGATAAATATGACAAACGCATTAGAACATTCTATTAATACTGGATTAATGTATGCTGAAAGACAATTGGGTAATAAAAAGTTTTATAACTATCTTGAAGATTTTAACTTTTTTAAAAATTCGGATGTAGATTTGAGTGGGGAAGTATCTTCAAAAAACAATCAGCTTTACGATGCGCTTAAAAAAAATAATCCAAATAATACCAGCTTTCCAAACGCTTCCTTTGGACAGGGTATTGCAATCAACCCGTTGCATATCACAACTGCTTATTGCGCCATTGCTAATGGTGGCAATTTATTAAAGCCATATATTGTTAATGAAATTGATAAAAACGGCGTAAAACAAAAAACAGAAACCCAAACCATTAGAAGAGTTTTAAGTTTGGAAACCAGCAATGAAATGAAAAAAATGATGGTATCGGTTATAGAAAACGGTTACGGACATTTGGCCAAAATACCTGGCTATTATATTGCTGGTAAAACTGGCACCTCCCAAGTACCATGGACATCTTTAGGGATAAATAAAAATGGCTATTCAGATGAAACTTGGCAAACCTTTTTAGGTTTTGCACCAGCTTATAATCCAAGATTTGTAGCTCTAGTAAAATTAGATAATCCGGTGGCAGTAAAAACTTCTGAATATTCGGCCACTCCTATTTTTCACGATTTGGCAGAATATATTTTGAATTACTGGCAAATCGCTCCAGACTACAATGTAGAAACCGAATCTAAAACTGAGAAATAAATTAAATTTAGAAAAATAAAGTAAAAATCCAACGAGATTCGCCCTTCGGTAATTTTCTGGTAAAAATTCCTCAGGGTACGGGCTCGCGCTCGTCAGCGCTACGCCTTCGAATCTCCTTTTCATAAATTTAATTTATTTACGCCTAATAAATAGGCATAAATAAATTAATGTGCGGAGAGGGGGAGATTCGAACTCCCGAGCCGATTTCGCAGCTAACACCTTAGCAGGGTGCCCCATTCGACCACTCTGGCACCTCTCCAAAAAACTCTGTTGTTAAATAAATCCCGCCTTCGTCCTT
>JAXDCF010000083.1:0-3513 GCA_034678205.1 Patescibacteria group bacterium | reverse complement strand
GCGGAGAGGGGGAGATTCGAACTCCCGAGCCGATTTCGCAGCTAACACCTTAGCAGGGTGCCCCATTCGACCACTCTGGCACCTCTCCAAAAAACTCTGTTGTTAAATAAATCCCGCCTTCGTCCTTCGGTAAGCTAAGGACTACGGCGAGGCAAGGGAGGAGGGAGGGAGATTCGCCCTCGAATAAATTCCTGCTGGAATTTTTCTCGGGCCTCGCTCGCCACCGTCGTGGCTCCGCGTTCGAATCTCTCTTTTCCTTCTAATATTTTTCTTTCAATGCCAAAAGGCATTGATTAGAAAAATGAGGAGGGAGAGGGATTCGAACCCTCGGTGGGTTGCCCCACAATAGTTTTCAAGACTATCCCATTCAACCGCTCTGGCATCCCTCCAAATCTATAAATTTACAATACTTAATAGATAAGCCATTCTATACAAAATAAACCTTTTGGTCAACAATTTAAAGATTTATTTCTCGGGCCACAGTTAATCCCCAAACTTGGCGCACGCCAGCTTTTTTAAGTATTCTGGCGCATTCTTTCATCGTTGCGCCAGTGGTATAAACATCGTCAATAAGAAAAATTATTTTACCTTTAACTTTTTTTTCATCCAAAACCACGAAAGCATTTTTGATATTTTCTAATCGCTCGTTTTTATTTAGCCCTACTTGCGGTTTGGTGTTTCTAATTCTTATTAGATTGTCAAACGAAAAGGGAATGCCCATTTTTTCGGAAATTACTTTTCCAATTTCTTCAGCTTGGTTAAATCCTCTTCTCTTTTTTCTTTTGATAAACAAAGGAACTGGCATAAGTATGGAATTGGGTGGAAAATATATTGCGATAAAATACAGATGTGTTAAAATTAATAAAGCCAAAGGAAAACAAAGCTCCTTAATCTGGTTTTTATATTTAAAATTATGGATTAAAATCTGAACTTGTTTTTGGTTAAAATTAGTTGCAGAATATAATCCGTCAAGTGCGTTTTTTTGGCAACGAGGGCATTGTTTTTCAAAATAAATTTTTTGGGGCAATTCGCAAAGGCAATATTTAAAAGGATTGATATCTATTAAAGAAAAACAATCCTCGCAAAAAAAGACATTTTCTTTCCCGCAACTTAAGCATTTTTTAGGAAAAAGCAAATCCAGTATATAATTTTTAAATTTTTTCAACATAAAAATAATATTTGGTTATTGCCAACATTATACTAAAAATGCTATAATTTAGAAAATTTAATTACGTTTTTATGTTTCTCTTTGGTGATAATCTAAAAAAGAATAGTATCGGTATAGATGTTGGCACTAAATCCATCCGCTTAGTTGAAATATCTAGAAAAAAAGATATTCCAGAGCTTTTGAATTATGGAGAATTAAATTTAGATATTGCCACTAGTCAGTCATTTAGAAGTTTTGATAAAAACACTCTTAATCCAGCCGAAGAAATAATCTCTAGAAGCATAAAATCAATTATTGAAGAAACAGGGGTTAGGTCTAGAAAAGCAATTTTTTCTTTACCAGATTTTTCTACTTTTTTTGTAAGTTTTGAGCTTCCAGCTATGACTAAAAAAGAGTTGAATAATGCAGTTGGCTTTGAGGCCAGAAAACATATCCCTTTGCCCATGGAAGATGTTGCTCTTGATTGGCAATGTATTAATAAAAATCCAACCAAAGGAACTAATAGAGTTTTGTTAATGGCTATTCCAAAAATTTTAGTTGATCAATATAAATTAATTGCTGATTCGGCAGGTTTAGAATTGATTGCCCTAGAAGCCGAAGCTTGGGGCTTGAAGCGGGGATTAATAAAACCATCTGACCCAACTACTTGTATTGTAGAAATTGGTTACCAAAGTACAATTGTTTGTATTTCTGATAATAATTTTATCAAAACTAGTTATAGTTTTGATGTGGCTGGAAAAGATCTTACCGAAAAATTAGCCGAAGATTTAGAAATAGAAATAAAAGAAGCCGAACAGATTAAAAAAGACAATGGACTCATTAATACCAGCAGAGATGATGTTGCTCAGATCTTGGCTCCTGTGCTTGGGTTAATTATAAAAAAAATTAAAAGAGTTATTATTGATTTTCAAAATAACGAAAGAGTTAAAATTAAAAAAATAATTTTAGCTGGAGGAACTGCCAAGATGCGTGGCATAGTAGATTATTTTAAAAATATTTTTGATGAAGATGATTTTTCCGGAATAGAGATTTCATTGGGATCTGCTTTTTCTGAGGTTAAATATCCTCCAGTAATTAATACAAAAATACAAGATATCAATCCTACTTTTGCGATTGCCTTAGGAGAAGCACTTAAAAAATACGATGCGTAGTTTTTACATTTGAAAGTTTTAAAAGAATAATTTATAATAAAAGCAACCCACCTTTGCTAAAAATATAATGGGCGAAGGAATAAGGAATAATTTTTTAAAATAAATGGCCATTGAATTAAGCTCAACAGAAAAAGAAAAAGGATTGCCAATCGTTAATTTCGTTTTTACATTATCTCTTTTAGTTTTGATTATTTCCTTGGCAATTTTTGCTTATTTTTATTTTATAGTTAGTAAAGATCAAGAATCACAAAAACAAGCTATAGAAAATCAAAATATTCAACAACAAATAGAGGGTGGTTATACAGAAGAAAGCTTGGCTAAGATTAGCAAGGAAATAGAGGACTATAAAAAAATATTAAAAGAAAGGGCAAAAACATCTTCCTTTTTCTTTAATTTTGAGAATTGGGTTCATCCCCAAATTTATTTTACGAGTTTTAATTTAGATGTGGCTACCCGGAGTGCCACCTTATCTGGTGTGGCATCTGGATTTCAGCCATTAATTCAGCAAATTGCTATTTTTAAAAATGAAGCATTGATAGAGAAATACGAAATTTCAAATATTACTATGGCTGATACAGGAGGAGTTACTTTTTCTCTTTCTCTTATTGTAAGGCCAGAAGTATTAAAATAAAAATGAATAAAAAAACAAACTCACTTTTAATAACTTCTTTGGTTCTGCTTTTAATGGCTGGTGCAGTTATTTATTTTTTAGATATGCCACAATATCAAAAAATGCAGCAAGGTATTTTAGAAATAGAGAATTTAAAAAAACAAAAAGATAGCACTCAAAGTTATAATTTAGAATTAGTTAACGCAGCCAAAAACCTAGAAGAGGGGAATTGGATCGAAACAAGAAAAAAGATTGAGATGAACTCTTCCGCCGATCCCTTTTATGCTTCAAAGATGGAAGTTTTCTTTAAAGATATAATTTCTCGAAGTGGAATGGCTTTAACCTCTCTAGGTTTTAGTTCTTCTTCTGGTGCTTCTGGAGAGCCCTCAAAAACGCCTCCTGCTGGAAGCGAGAAAGTAGATGCTAAAAAAACTCCAACCGAAAATGTCTCCGCAAATATTAAAAAAACAGAATCATTAAAAATTAATGTAGTTACTCTTTCTGTTACAGGAACATACGAACAGCTTAAAGCTTTACTTAAAATTTTTGAAAAGCAGGCCTATTTAATTTCAATTGATTCGATT
>JAXDCF010000082.1:0-3384 GCA_034678205.1 Patescibacteria group bacterium | reverse complement strand
GGTTATTATTATAATAATCCAGGATATTACTATAATCAAAATTATTATTATGATCCAGGGTATTATTATAACCAAGGATATTATAATAACTATTATAGTAATTGTTACGGAGGATATTGTTATTAGTTTTTTAAAGCCAGCTCTTCAGGGCTGGCTTTTGCTTTTTTAATTTTTTTGATAGAATGTTAGGAAGTATTAAGTAGTAGGTATAAAGTATCAAGTATTTAAAAATTGGAACATTAGAAATTGTTTAGAAATTAGAAATTGAAAATTAGAAATTATATCAAGATCATTATTTATATTTTTAAATGAAGATAAATTTTAAGATTAGACTTGCCTTAATTATAATTGCGATTATCGTCGGCTATTTTTGGTTCGGATACGCTAATATTTATAATCGGATTGCGGCGGGTGGATTAAGCGTGGTTGATACCCAATATGTTTATTATTTCAATCTTTGGTCATCTCAAAGATTAAAATATTCGGCCATAGGCGATAGCTTAACTGCAGCTGCAGGAGCAACCAAATACGAAAATTCTTATCCTTATCTTTTGGCAGAAAATATTGCCGGTAATGAAAGGCAGGTAGTTTTAAAAGATTTTTCTCTTTTAGGAGCGAGAACAGAAGATGTAATTAATAAATTAATGCCTTTAGTTATTGAGGAACAGCCAGATATGGTAACTTTATTAATTGGAATAAATGATGTTAGAGAAAGAGAAAGTGAACAAAATTTTAAAAAAAATTATACATATATTGTTGATAGTTTATCTAAGCAAACCTCGGCCAAAATTTATTTAATTAGTATTCCATTAATAGGATCGGAAACTGTATATCTACCGCCTTATAATTTTTATTTTAAACAGAAAACTATTGTTTTTAATGAAATTATTAAAACCATTGCCAAGGATTATAATCTTCAATATATTGATATTACAACACCAACCGAAGATATTTTTAGAAAAGACGGATCTCATTATTCGGCCGATTCTTTTCATTTATCAGACGAGGGATATAAGATTTTAGCTGATGAAATTTATGATAATCTCAATTATTAATCCAATTCAAGCCACTTATATTTTTATTGCCATATTTAGTATGGCCATTTTATTTTCTTTGCGTAGTAAAAAAAATCGTGATTTTTTTCCAATTGAAACTACAAATGAGCTTAAAGGCCTGGCAATTTTGTTGGTTATTTTTGGACATATTGGTTACTTTTTAGTTGATGATCATAGTTTTTTATTTCCTTTATCTACTATCGCTGGAGTTGGGGTTGATATTTTTTTGTTTCTTTCTGGATACGGATTAGTTGTTAGTGCTCTTAAAAAAACATTAACAATTTTCCAATTTTATAAAACCCGCTTAATTAAATTGTTAATCCCGCTTTGGATAACTTTGGGCACATTTTTTTTATTAGATTTTTTTGTTTTAAACAAGGTTTATACTGGGGGATATATTCTTTCTTCTTTTTTAGGTTTTTTTACGAGCGCAGATTTGTATAATGATATTAATTCGCCTTTATGGTATTTTACTTTAATATTGTTTTATTATTTAATTTTTCCCTTGGTTTTTATCAAAAAATATCCTTATTTTTCGGCTATAATTATTTATATCTTAACTTATATTATTATTGCTTTAAATCCAATTTGGCTCTCTAAAGTAAAATTTTTCCACGAAATACACTTATTGGCTTTCCCAGCAGGAGTTTTAGTAGCTAGTTTGCTTTTTTATTCCCAAAATTTTATAAAAAATATTAATTTATCTAATTTTTTAAAAAATAAAAAATTAATAGAAATTATAAAAAAGATAGTTTATTGTTTATCAATTTCCGTTTTATTATTTGTAATTGTCTATACAGTTTATAATTCTGGTATTGGCAAGGGAGTATGGATAGAACAGTTGATGAGCTTAACTACTACTTTGGCTTTTGTAGTTTTGTTTTTGATTAAAAAATTAAGGATTGAATTGTTGTATCTATTTGGATTATATTCTTACGAAATTTATTTATTACACTGGCCTATTCTTTATCGGTATGATTTTATTTTTAAATTTTTACCACCTTGGCTAAGCATGATACTTTATTTAGGATTTTTTATAGGCCTTGGTTGGTTATTGCAGAAAATAACGAAACTAATTTATAATAAGATTTAAACGGGCTTAAATTTTTGTGTTTTTGAGAATATTTGTTATAATATAAACTAGAATATAGAATCAATTTAAATAATTAATAAATAATAATTAAAAAGTATATGGAAAACGAAGAAAAAAAATGTGCTTGCGGAATGCCATTAAATGAAAAAACAGAGTGTACTTGTGATCCAAGTGTTTGTATTTATTGTTGTTCTTGCCCTCCAGAATGTACTTGTGGTTGTCAGCAAAAAAGAGAGGCCGAAGCTAAACAAGAGGAGGGTGCCGAAGAATAGAGAGTTTGCTTTGAGTTTAAATAATTTTAAAGGTCGTGAAGCGAGATTAATTTTTGCTCATATTTTCTAAAGAAGAAAGTAGTGGCAAAAAATAAAATGTTTGTTGGAATTTCTATCGTTGCCATTGGAGTTATTTTTCTATTGCAAAATTTAGGATTGATTTCTATTAATGTTTGGCAAATAATTTGGCCAATTTTAATAGTTATTTTAGGGCTATCTATGATGTATCGAACAGAAAAACGCGGTAATAGGTAAATAAAAATAAAAATAAAAGCAAATAATAAAAAATCAATCCGATAAGGGTTGATTTTGTGTTTTGGTGTATTGCTTTATTATTTTTTATATTTTATAATAATCTAAAAGATATTTTAATATATTTATTATTGCTAAAAATAATAAAATTGTACCTTATTTGTTTGCAATCCTGCGATCGATTGATGGCGGGGCGACAGACTTGGGGCATTTTGTAAAATTATGAAAAAATATAAAATAGGCAAATTGTTTTTCGTAATACTTTTAGGAGTTGGGTCTTTTTTAATATATCAAGGAATTTCGTTGATTAATGCAGAGACCCTGGCTTCTGAAATAACTATAGATACCTCAACGTCATCTCTTAGTGTAACTAATAACACTACTGTAACTACTACTAATTTTCCAGTTTGTGGTTTAGCTGATGGTCAGGTGCGCACAACTATGCCAACAACAACAACGGATTTGTGTTTATATGGCATGGTTTTGTCTTTGGGAGGATCAGGGCCATGGACTTGGAGTTGTTATGCTAATGGAACAACTGTAAGTTGTGCTACTGCTACAACTACAACTACAGCCACCACGACTACTTCTTCTTATCCTGTTTGTGGTTCGGCCAATAATCAGGTACGCACAACTATGCCAACAACAACAGCGGAATTGTGTTCGTATGGCATGTATTTATCTTTGTCAGGATCAGGGCCATGGACTTGGA
>JAXDCF010000081.1:0-7804 GCA_034678205.1 Patescibacteria group bacterium | reverse complement strand
GGTTTTCAGTGAATACCTCTGGACGAGGCAAATCACGAATAATCCAAAAAAAAGCAAGAATAGCTAATAAGATTATCCCTAGCAAAAGAAATCCTATCTTTTTTAATAAATTAGAAAAAACACCCTTTTTCTGGGGGCTTGGTTTTTCCTTGTTTTCTTGAGACTTTTCTGTCTTAACGGGATTTGTATGAATTGAAATTTTCTCTTTTTTCATTTTACTATTTTAGCATAGCATTTTTGATTTTAGTTGGCAATTGTCAATTTTTGAGCTATGATATGGTTAAAATATGAAAATAAACACGGATTTAAAAAAAATAGAAGAAATCCTTTCTCGGGGAGTAGAAGATATTATTGATAAAAAAGAGCTTAAACAAGAGCTTCTTTCGGGACGGTGCTTAAATATTAAATTTGGTATAGATCCAACTGGGCCCATGATTCATCTTGGTCGCGCAACTTTACTTTTAAAATTAAAAGATCTACAGGATTTGGGTCATAAAATAATTTTAATTATTGGTGATTTTACAGCCCAAATAGGGGATGCTTCGGATAAAGATTCTTTAAGAACTCCAAAAACAAAACAAGAGATTAAAAAAAATATGGAAAATTACTTGCCTCAAATTGGCAAGATTTTAGATTTAAAAAAAACAGAAGTTTGTTATAACGAAAAATGGCTTTCTGCCTTAGAATTAAGCACTTTAATTTCTTTGTCTATGAATTTTACGGCTCAGCAAATGATTCAACGCAGAAATTTTAAAGAAAGATGGGAGGCACAAAAACCAATTGGTTTACACGAAATGTTTTATCCAATCTTACAAGGATATGATTCTGTAGCTGTGAAAGCAGATGTAGAGCTTGGAGGATTTGATCAGTTATTTAATTTAAAAACTGGTCGAGAGGTTCAAAAGTTTTTTAAGATGAAGCCCCAAAATTTAATGACTTTAAAAATGATATATGGCCTAGATGGACGAAAAATGTCAACCAGTTGGGGGAATGTGATTAATATTTTAGACAAACCAAATTTAATGTTTGATAAGGTAATGTCTTTGAGGGACGATTTAATTTTAAGCTATTTTGAGTGTTGCACTCGCGTTCCAGTATCAGAAATTAAAAAAATACAAAAAGACCTGTCTTCTAAAAAAATAAATCCCAAAGAAATTAAAAAAAAATTGGCTTTAGAAATTGTGTCAATTTTTCATTCTCAAAAAGAAGCAGAGCAAGCGGAAAAAGAATTTGAAAAAGTTTTCGAAAACAAAGAATTACCAACAGAAATAAAAGAAGTTTCAATTAAAGAAAAAGAATTAAACCTTTTAGATTTATTAGTAAAATTAGAAATGTTTACTTCAAAAGCAGAGGCGAGAAGGGTAGTAGAGCAGGGGGGGATTAAATTTATTTTTGATGATAAAACAGAAATAAAATTAGATTGGAAAGAAATTATTAAAACAAGAAAAGGAACAATCATCCAAGCAGGAAAAAGGAATTTTTGTAAAATAATATAATAAAAATATTTATAAGATAAAAAGGCCGCTTTATGGGGCGGTCTTTTAAATTCTTAATTCTTAATGCTTAATTTAAAATTACAAATTCTGGAGCAACAGATAGCTAAAGCTAGGGCGTCGGCCGCATCATCTGGCTTGGGGATTTTCTCCAATTCTAATATTTTTTGGATCATCTTTTGCATTTGTTGTTTTTCTGCTCGTCCATATCCCGTAACGGCAATTTTTGCTTGAAGGGGAGTGAATTCAAAAATAGGAACTTTTTTTTGAGCGCAAGCTAATAAGGCTACGCCCCTTGCTTGGCTTACAGCCATAACAGTTTTAGCGTTTTTAAAAAAGAATAAACTTTCTATAGCCACTGCTTCTGGACGGTATTCTTTAATCAAAATTAAGAGATTGTCGTAAAGAAGATTTAATCTTTCGGGCATCGACATTTTAGTGGGAGTAGAAATTACTCCGTAATATAAACAAGCTAATTGTTTTTTTGATGATTTTTTAAATTCAAGAATCCCAATCCCAGTTGTGGCAGTTCCCGGATCAATACCTAAAATTATCATAAAGATTTTTTACTTAAATATTCCAATAAATATTTTGAACATCATCATGGTCGTCTAAGGCCTCGTAGAGTTTTTGGTTTTTATCTTTGGTTTCTTCATCTACAGCAACTGTTTCTTTGGCAACCCACTCTAACCCAGATGAAGCTATTTTTATTCTATTCTCCTGTATAACTTTTTTTACTTTTTCTAAATCCTCTGGCTTAGTATAAACAACCAAACCCTCTTCTTGCCACATTAAATCATCTGCGCCAGCATCAATTATAATTAATTCTAAGCTTTCTTTGTCTTTTTTTAAATCTTCAGCATTAATAATAATCACACCTCTTTTTTCAAACATCCATTTAATCCCACCACCATCAACCATTTTTCCGTTAAATCGGCTAAGGATTAATTTTATCTCACCTAAAGACCGATTTTTATTATCTGTGATGCCATCTATAATTATGGCTATTCCATTAGGTCCATAGGCTTCCAAAGAGAATTCTTCTAAGGTATATCCTTCTAATTCTCCAGCGCCTTTTTTAATTGCCTTATCTATGCTATCGGCTGGCATATTAGATTCTCTAGCTTTATCAACTACAGATCTTAATTTTGCGTTAAAAGTAATATCAGAGCCACCATCACGGCTAGCAATGGAAATTTCTTTAGAAAGTTTAGAAAAAATCTTACTCCTTTTGGCGTCTTCCGTGCCCTTTTTAAATTTAATTGTACTCCAATGAGAATGACCGCTCATACCAAATATTCTTTAAGTTTATTATTATGTTTACCATATCCTAAAAACAATCAAGATTCAAGGCGGGGAAAAGAGGTTATGTTTTTATAGATTTTTTAAGCCAAAACATTATTCCTCCCGATGATATAGAAAAAAGAATAGCAAGAAAGATAGTTTTTATTTTAGGAAAATCATGGGTTTGGTTATTAGATGGATTAAGATTATTGTTTTGGATTAAAATTATGTCTTCGGGTTCGGTTTTATCATTAAGATTTTCATTATTTATAATAGAACCATCACTATTTTTTTGTTTGGGTGTACCATTAGAGTTTTCACTTTTTTGCCAATTATTTTTAAGATTGCCCGAAAGAAGAGGATTTATTTTTTCCATGGTTTGCTTTGTTTTATTGTCTCCTGCTGGCCAGCCTTTAACCCAATTTATTTCATCAATAACATTTTTTTTATCATCATATAAAGACAATTTGTTCCCAGTATTTTTTAAGGCCTTGCTAAAAATTAAATCCGCGTTCATATTTTTATTTCGGCTAATTAAATAAAATCCTTGAGGTAAAATAATTGCCTTTAATTTAATTTCGGTCTCATCAATTTTAAGAACCCATCCTTCTAAAGAGATTAAATCGTTTGTATTATTATATAATTCTATCCATTCGTTACTAGTTTTATTTGCGTCTCCCATCCAACAAACTTCATTTATTACAATTGAAAAATCGTTAGCTTTAACTAACGATAGGGGAGTTACGATAATCCAAAAAATAATAAAAATTAGAGCAATGGTTTTTGCTTCTCCGGGCATTTTATCTTTAAATGTTTATAGGCTAATTCTGTAGCAACTCTGCCTTTATGAGTTCTTTTAATTAAACCCAATTGAGTGAGATAAGGTTCGTAAATTTCTAAGATGGCATTTTTTTCTTCTGAAGTTGCAGCTGATAGGGCTTGTAATCCTACTGGACCGCCATCAAATCTTTTGATAATCATTTCAATCAATTTTTTGTCGCTTGGCTCTAATCCCAAATTATCTATTTCTAAAAATTGAAGTGCTTTATTGGTAATTTCATAAGTAATAACTCCCGTGCCTTCAATTTGTGCAAAATCTCTTACTCGTTTTAAAAGCTTATTGGCAATTCTTGGGGTAAACCTTGATCTTTCGGCAATTTCTTTTATGGCCTCTGTTTCAATTTCTACATCTAAAATTCTAGCCGACCTTTTAATTATTTTTTCTATTTCTTCTTGCTCATAAAAGTTTAATTGCATGATCGCTCCAAACCTGCTTCTTAAAGGAGAAGAAATAAGGTCAATTCTGGTAGTAGCTCCAATTAAAGTAAAGGGGGGAAGCTCAATATCAATTGTCTTAGCCATCGGACCCTTGCCAAGCATTAAGCATAATTTATAATCTTCCATAGCAGAATATAAATATTCTTCTACATATCGGTTGAGGCGATGACATTCATCAATAAAAAGAAAATCTCCAGGAGAAAGATTAGTTAAGAGCGCAACTAAGTCCCCAGATTTTTCTATAACCGGCCCAGAAGTTGTTTTAATTTCTGATCCAAATTCTTGTGCAACAATATAGGCTAAGGTAGTTTTGCCTAAACCCGCTGGACCGTAGAAAAGCAAATGATCCGGAGATTCACTCCTTCGTTTAGCGGCCTCAATCATTACCCGTAGATTCTTTTTAATCCTTTCTTGGCCGATATAATTATCCCATTTTTTAGGCCTTAAAGCAGAATCAAGGGCTTCTTCTGTATTATTTATTCCTGAGGGGTTGCTCTTGACAGACATTTTAAACTGTGTTATTCTTTTTAGGCAAAATAATTATTGTATTGGGGGAAGGGATTTTCTCCAGAATACGGATAATTTGGTTTCGACTGGATTATTCCTCGAGGGAGTCCTTACGCTTTCAGCCCGAATGCTAAAGTTAGACCCCCAGTTCAGTAATTATTTCTCCTCGCCTTAGCTCGTAGAGCAAGGGCGAGTTTTTTGTTTTACGAAAACTATCCTGCGGCTTTGATAACTTCTTCCAGGGTAGTTACTTTTTCCAAAACTTTTATCATTCCATCTTGCTTCATCAAAACTAGTCCTTTTTCTATCGCCATTTTTTGAAGAGCAGAAGAAGAAGGGGAGGTGAGAATAAATTCTTCTAATTCGTCATCAATTAAAAATGCTTCAAAAATACCAACCCGTCCTTTATAGCCAGTAAAATTACAATATTCACAACCCTTTGGAACACCAATTTTAGTTTCCAAGGTTAATTCAGGTAAAATTACTTGGCTTCCTAAATTACTTAACCCTTGTTTAATTTCAGCAAAATCTTTTTCTGATATTTTTTCTAAACCCATACATTTAGGGCAAAGCTTTCTCACTAATCTTTGAGCTACAATCATATTAATCGCAGGCGCAATATTAACAGGGTTTTCTCCTAAAGATTGTAATCGGGCGATTGTACCAGTAGAATCGTTGGTGTGTAAAGTAGATAAAACTAAATGTCCCGTGAGAGCAGATTGTAGGGCAATGCTCGCAGTTTCTAAATCTCGAATTTCTCCCACAAGAATAACATCTGGATCTTGCCTAACAATAGATTTTAATCCAGAAGCAAAGTCATAACCTCTAGCAGAATCTACTTGGGTTTGGGAAATACCCGCTAAATGATACTCAATTGGGTCTTCAAGAGTAATAATGTTTATTTCAGGGTTTCTAATTTTTTTAAGAAAAGCATAAAGCGTTGTAGTTTTACCAGAGCCGGTTGGTCCAGTAACAATAATCATGCCATTGGGTTTTTGGGATTGTTTTTCAAAAATTTCATAAAGATCTTTTCTTAACCCCAATTCTTCTAAACTAATTAAACTTTTAGGATTTAATACCCTCATAACTACAGTTTCTCCATATTCAGCTGGTAAGGTGGAGACCCTAATTTCAATTTCTTGGTCGCCCGCTTCTTCGCTTGAAAACAAAACCGTGAATCTTCCGTCTTGAGGCTTTTTTTCAATATTAAGTTTTAGGCCAGATAGTAATTTAATTCTAGAAACAATTGCTTGGTGTTGAGGTTGGGTAAAAGTACAAACTGTTTGTAAAAGCCCATCAACTCTAATTCTAAGCAAGCTTCAAGATTCGTTAGTTTCTAAATGAAGATCCGAAGAATCTAATTGAATAGATCCTGCCATAATATTTTTAATAAGGATAGTTAAATCGCCTTCAATAGCAACTTCAATAGCCGCTTTTAATTTTGCGATATTTTTAAAGTTTCTTAGATTTTTTTCTAAAAAGCTTTGCTCTACTTCTATTTTACCAGTTATTTTTTCCATTAAGTATAGTATAGTTTAAAATCCTTTTTTAAGGAAGTAGCTCTGTAACGATATTTTTAGCTAGGCCCAAATTATCAGCTTGAATCGTAAATATTCCGCCAGTTTCCTTATATTGTCCCTTTAGGCGCGTTATTATTTTATCAATAAAAAGGGAGTCATCGCTAAAAAATAAACCTTGTATATTTTTTTTATCTTCCCACAATAAAACAAAAGATTTAGCTTGAAAGAAGTTTTTCATTTTTTCAACCACAAAAACCAAATCTTTAAAGACAGCCGAAGCTTCAGTAAAATCATTAAGAGTAAGCGAAGAAAAATAAACTCTATGTTTTTTAAATAAATCTTGATCAATATTTTGCAAAGTTTTTTCTAAGATTTTAATTTTTGGTAGTAGCTCTTTTTTATCTTGATCCAAAATTAAACCAAAATCTCCCTTAGCTCTTAAAAGCCAAAGGAATATTTCCAAATTATTTTTATTCCTAATTATTTTAGGAGAATTAACCAATCCAAAAATTAAAGTATCTGCTACTTTTTTATTGAGGTAGTCAGAGCCGAGTTCATTAATTAGGGAAGCGATAGATTGGGACAAACAGTAGTCGTCTTTAATTATATTAATATCTCCATAATTTTGATTTGAAAGATTATTATCAATATTTATTATGTCGCATTGATAAAGCGCGTCTAGATTATTTTCAAATGCTTCTTCTATTTTTGCATAACTATTTACTCCTAAAGTGATTAATAAATCAAAGGGTGTCGCATCACTTGTTAAGAGATCTTCTTTAGATGAAATTGTTTTACAAAAATAATTGTCTTTTGAGAGATTATTATCTTTTGGTGTAAGATAAATATTAGCTTGTTTGCCTGTTTTTTCATAAGAAATTTTTGAAACCTCGCCCATATAAGAAAGAACAATTTTTTCTTTAGACATTTTTTTAAGAACAGCGTTTATGTTTTTTAAGGAGTTGGGAGTAGTTAAAAAAGGTTTTTTACCAGTATTTTTTAAGGCAAAAAAAATAGCCAAAACCGATCCAATCGTATCATTGTTTGGGTTATCTTCTATAAATAAGCCGATATGCTTAGCTCCTTGCAAAAGGTTTTTAATTTGGTCATTTTTTTCCATATTTTTCTTCAAACTACTTTATTTTAAAGTAAAAGTCAATTTGAATTTTTACTTGCTAAATTGGTAAAAATAATACCAAAAAACAGGGTTAATTATTTTAAGTGGGATTGCTTCTTGCTTTTAAAAAGATATAATAAAACAAATGAATTATTATACAAATAATTTTTTAGAAACAAAAAAACTTGGGGAGAAAATTGTTAAAAAAGTTAAGCCAGCTAAAAGCGGAGCCACTGTTTTTTGTTTAAAAGGGGATTTAGGAGCTGGAAAAACTACTTTTTTACAAGGATTTGGGATTGGATTGAAGATTAAAGAAAAAATACAAAGCCCCACTTTTATAATCATGAATAGATATGCTTTAAAAAATAATAACTTTAAAAATTTTTTCCATTTTGATTGCTACCGCCTAGAAAAGCCAAAAGAAATTATTAATTTGGACTTTAAAGAAATTATTGCTGATCCAGACAATTTAGTTGCAATTGAATGGTCTTCCAAAATACAAAAATTTTTACCCAGCCAAAGAACAGAAGTTTTTTTTGAAATAATAGATCAAGAAAAAAGAAAAATAACTATAAAAATAATAAAATAAAAATGGCAGAAGCAAA
>JAXDCF010000080.1:0-4550 GCA_034678205.1 Patescibacteria group bacterium | reverse complement strand
AAAAAGTTTTTAACGATTTGAAATTGGATTTGATTTATGCTAAAACTATTTCAGGTTTTAATCCGATGAAAAATACTTTGTTTGTATTGGAAAGATCTTCCCAGTTAAATAATGTGGCCCCCAGTTAAATAGCGATTCGCGCTAATTTGCTTCGTAAATTGTTTAACCGGATAAAAATAGTAAACGATTTTGGGTGTGTAGCTCAGCTGGTTAGAGCGCGTCACTGATAATGACGAGGTCCCTGGTTCGAGTCCAGGCATACCCACATTTGTTGTATTGACCTACCTCTTTGAGGTAGGTCAATACAACAATTAGTCCAGGATTGACCTGGACTCGAACGCGGAGGCGCGACGGCGCCGAGCGGGGCCCGAAAAAAATTCCAGCAGGAATTTATTTGAGGGCGAGTCCGATACCTATTGAAGGCGAGTCTCCTGCTTCGCCAAGGCTACGCAGGACAGGCAGGCATAAAACATGTTTAGGGGTCAGACCCCTAAACATTGAAAGATAGCCCTGTTTCATTAAGATTAAGCAGGATAAATCAAGGTAGTATTGCTTCGCTAAAGCTACGCAGGACAGGATAAATCAAGGTAGTACTGCTTCGCTCCTACGGAGCTACGCAGGGCAAGTATCTTGTAGTTTATTTTTCGTCGAGTTCATTAATTTAAGTGATATTTTATATTTAAGTTCAATCCTGAGAAGGATACTTGGGCCCATGGCGCAGTTGGTAGCGCGCCTCTTTTGCAAAGAGGAGGTCAGGAGTTCGAATCTCCTTGGGTCCACCAAAATACAGAAGACATACGAAAGTATGTCTTCTGTGTTTTGGCAGGAGATTCGAAGGCGGAGGGCCGACGGGCCCGAGCCCGTACTTGAGCGAAACTTCAGCAGAAGTTTACGCGAAAGCGAATCTCCTTGGGTCCACTATTTAAAATTTGACGAGTTTAAAATTTTTATATAGTATTTACGAGGCATTTAGGAGTTGTACACTATGTGTGAGAATTTGTGTGTAAACATAGGCGCTGTATGCGAATGTGAAACAATCTGTAATGGTTGCCGATCGTGGCTTGATGAAACAGCAAGAAAGATTGTAGAACAATCAAAAAAAGCGACAGAAAATTACGGTTGCAGGGAATTCATCTTACTCAGAGTTGCGGAGTTGTTGTCGGGTCAGGATTTGGGAATTTGTAATAGTCCTGAATCACGGCTTGAGTTGAGAGCTGAAGAAATCGTAGAATTGATACGAGCACAATCAAAGACATACGCTGAACACAACAGTAAACACTATGATCACATATTGTCTATGGTTGTAGAATTCTTGATCATTGATTCCGATCTTAAAAAAAGTTTCGGATGGGCTACTGCGGGCGAGATTTAATATCAACCCCGATTTTTTTTAATTCTTTTTTAAATGTTTGGGGGTAGCACCCCCAAACATGGGGTTGATAGTTTTAATTTTTTGACAAGATTATTTCTAATTGGTAAAATTTAAATAGATTATTTTTGAAAATTTAACTGGAGGTGATTTCATGAAGTTTCAATTAAGAAATGTAGATAATGTGTACCCATTCTTAGTTGGTAAAAAATTCCCACTTCAAAAAGCAGCAGCAGTTTTTATTAATGGAGTTTATGCGGTTCCAAATATTTCTTCTTTTAGGGCTTGCGATTATGAGAAGGGATGGATTCAATGGGCTAGATCAGCACAAGTGTTGTTTGCAATAAATAAAGGAGTCAAACCATTACTTATTGCAGATAGATTTTTGGATAAGCTGTGTCTATTTTATGCCTGTCCGCCTTTTTATACTTTTGTGCCTAAAGGTAACCAATATTCTGTAAAGGTAGAAAATATTTTAGAGCCGATAAATTTATCAAAATGGCTATTAATAAAGATGGCTGAGGAAGAGGGAATTAAAAATAATGAAGAGCTAGTTGAAATAAGCGATTACAGGAGGTGATTAAAAAGAAATTATGATTAATGGGCAGACCGTTGCGTTTGCCCACTCGTTTTTTTAATAAAAGTTTGGTATAATCTAAAAAACGATTAATAAATATGCCAACACAAAAAGATCTAATAAAAGGAGCTATTGTATTTATTTTTATTATTATAGCCTTTGCTAGTTGGTATTTTTTATCCAAAAATAATAAAATTGTTTTTGGTCCGTTTTCTAATGAGCCACAGGTTTTTGTTTCTGATAATAACTTTGCCGTTGTTTATCAAAAAGAAGATAGCTATTTTGTTAATGTAAATAAAAAAATCTATGGACCCTATAAAGAGGTTAAGATGAAATCCATAACCGATGAGAGTTTTGGATTTTCCTATTTAGATGAAAATGATAACTGGTATATAAACATTGATGATGTTATTGTTGGTCCCTATGAATTTGCAGGAGAAGTTTCTTTGGAGGAGAATAATTTCGGTTTTTATTATGAGAAAGATGGAGAGTGGTTTGCCGATATTAATAATAAGATTTATGGGCCATATCTAGCAATCAACAATATGGCTGTATTTGAGAAAAATATTATTTTTACTTACTTAAAAGACGACAATAAAGAACATATTTTTATTAACGAAGAAGAGGAGGATTTGTCTTATGATAAGGTTGAAAATGTTTCAGCTAGCTTGGGCGGAGTGGCTTATGTTTATTTAATGGCTGGAGAAAAATTCATTAATTTTAACGGAAAAATGTTTGGGCCATATAATAGCGGAGTGCCAATTTATTTATTTAATAATGGGTTTCTTTTTTGGTATCTTGATCAAAAAGATTTACTGGTTAATTTTAATGATGTTATCTTGGGGCCTTATGATAGTTTTAATGTTTTAAAAAATAGCCAATCCGTTGCTTTTTATTATAAGAAAAGCAATAACGACCATTATTATATTTCTTCTAATAATAAGGCTTTTGGTCCATACGATTATAACTTTGTAAATGGATCTATTTCTAGAAAAAAAATAGGATTAAGTTATTTAGAGGGAAATAGTTGGTATGCAGTGATTATGTCACCTAAATAAAAATATGAAAAAAAATTTCAAATATTTTATAGGTTTTCTCTTGGCAATTTGTATTCTTCCTTGTGGTTTTTCTTTAGCTTTGGATTTACCCACGTTAAATTTGATTTCTCCTAAAGCAGGAGATGTTTTTATTAAAGATACTGTATATCAAATTACTTGGGATTATACCGGAAATTTAAGAGGCAATATATTAATTGATTTAATTTCCGTAAATAATTTTAATCAAAAATGTTATTTGGGGGCAGTGCCAATTGAATCAAAAAAATACGATTTAAACATTAATCAAACGACCAATTGCGGAAAATTATTATTTGATAAAGGTAATTATATTATTTCGGTTCGTTATTTGGGCTATTATTTAGACACTAGGTCTTATTTGGATTTAACAGACCAGAGCGAGGTTGTAACTGCAAGGTTTAATATTGACGATGTGTGCGGATTATCTAATGGGCAAATCTTTGATCAAATTCCACAAGCAGGGCTTTGTGCTTATGGAAAATTAACCAGCCCAGTTTCTGTTTATGATGAAAATAATATTAACGATGGCAATTGGCATTGGGCTTGTAGCAATAGGGCTTGTTCGGCGCTTGATTCAAATCGTGATTTAAAGTTAAAAATTAATGCCACATCGATTATTTCTTTTAGTGGACATAAAGAAAATCCAGAGATTTTAGAGTATTGGGCTGAAGGTCAATGCGATTTATTTGTAGCTCCATCGGGATATGAATTAGTTTCTTGTGAATTGGTGTCTTCAGGTGATGTTAATAATTATGGAGGTACTGCAGGGAGTTCAATAATAAAGGTAGAAATTAGAAAACCAATTCTATGTTCCCAAAATTATTCACCAGTTTGCGGAGAAGATAATAAAACTTATGTGAATGAATGTTTTGCTAAAAAAGACGGAGCTAAAATTGCTTATAATGGAAGTTGTGCCACAAAAATAAACGGAGTTTGTGGTTCGTCTAATGGTAAATTTATGAATGTTCAACCCTCTATTAATTTATGTCAATCTGGGATTGCTTCTGTTGTGAGTAAATATTCTCCGTGGCAATGGTCTTGCGATGGTATTAATGGCGGAATAAGTGCCAAGTGTTCTGTTAGCCAACTCGTTGAGGAGAAAAATGAAGACAATTCTTCTACTAACAAAAACCCACTAATTGATCCATCTTCTGGTAAAGATTTATCAAAAATGTCGCGCTCAGAATTGATAAATTTTATAATGCAGCTCTTGGTAAGATTACAAACAAAGCAATAAATTCTACTTTGGGGTTGCGCCGTACCAGAGTTTAGACTTTACCGCATTTTTATGCGGTTTTAAAAACTCTAGTTTAGGCTTTGCCCCGTAGTGTGTTTTGGCGAAGCCAAAACTCTACTTCGGGGGTGGGGATAACTTATATCCCAGAAATCACCATTTTATGGTATATTTTATGTATAAGAATTATATTACAAATTAAATGTCCCTTTATCTTTATTCCTATCCAATCGTAATCATTAACGGCTAGATAGAAAAAATAGATATGGGTCAACAATATGATTCAAGATTGGC
>JAXDCF010000079.1:0-2702 GCA_034678205.1 Patescibacteria group bacterium | reverse complement strand
AAATTTCTATTATAGATGAATCTTTTGGAGAAGAAGGAGGAGGCGAGGCTAAGATAGGAATTAAATCAGCTACCATAGAAATAAAAGGAAAATTGGCTTACGGATTTTTAAAAAATGAGACCGGTGTGCATCGCTTAGTTCGTCTTTCTCCGTTTGATTCACAAAAATTAAGACATACTTCTTTTGCGTTAGTTGAAGTTTTACCAGATTTAGAGGATAATAACGAGATAGAAATAAAACCAGAAGAAATTAAAATAGATTTTTATAAATCATCTGGTCCAGGAGGGCAATATGTTAATAAAACAGAATCAGCTGTGCGGGTAACACACCTACCAACTGGAATTGTGGTTGCCTGCCAATCCGAAAGATTGCAAGGTAAAAATAAAGATAAGGCCATTTCAATTTTAAAAGCTAAATTATATCAATACGGCGAAGAGAAGAAAAAGAAAGAACTGCAAGGAATAAAAGGTGAAAAAATTAGTGCTAGCTGGGGTAATCAAATTAGATCTTATGTTTTACATCCGTATAAATTAGTTAAAGATTTAAGAACTGGGGTGGAAAGTGGAAACCCAGATGATATTTTAGATGGAAATTTAGATCAATTTATTGAAGAAGAAATCCGTTTAATTAAATAATCAAATATAGTATTATCAAAGATTATGATTGAATTTGAAAACGTAACCAAGGATTATTACCCTAATTATTCAAAAGGGAATAAGACAGCGCTAAAAAACGTTTCTTTTAAAATAAAAGATGGTGAATTTGTGATTCTTTGTGGTCGTTCTGGAGCAGGCAAGACCACTATTTTAAAATTAATTTCTTGCGAAGAAAAACCAACAGCTGGTAAGGTTTTGTTTGATAAAAAAGATCTTTTTACAGTTAAAAGAAGCGAGGCCTATTTAATCAGACAAAAAATTGGATCTATTTTTCAGGATTTTAAACTTTTATCTTATAAAACGGTTTTTGAGAACGTGGCCTATGCTTTAGAGACTTTAGATTACCCAGAAAAAAGAATTAAAGAAGAAGTAGGACAAGTAATTGAATTAGTTGGATTAGAAAATAGAACAAGTTGTTTTCCAAGTGAATTATCTGGCGGGGAACAGCAGAGAGTTTCAATTGCTCGTGCTTTAATTCATAGGCCAGAAGTGATTTTGGCTGATGAACCAACCGGTAATCTTGATCCGTATAATACTAGGGATATTATTAAAATACTTTTAAAAATAAACGAAGCAGGATCTACGGTTATTTTATCTACTCACGACAAAGAAGTGGTGAATGCTCTTAAAAAAAGAGTAATTACTCTAAAAGATGGAGCGGTGGTGCGCGATGAAGAAAACGGAGTTTATTTTCTTTAATTAATTTTTATTTATGCCAAAACAAAAATATTTTTTCAAATTTTTAAAAAGTGGGTGGAATTATTTATTAAGACAGGGATTTTTATCTTTTGCTACAGCTTTGGTTATTTTTATAACCGTAATTTTGGGAACGGTTTTGATAATTGGAAATGGGGGAGTTAATTTTATGACTGATAAAATAAAAGATAAGATGGATATCTCCGTTTATTTTAATGAGCAAGTAACTAGAGATAAAATTTTGGAAATAAGAGAGCAAGTAATTAAATTACCAGAAGTTAAAAAGGCAGATTATGTTTCTTCGGAAGAGGCCTATGTTGCCTTTAGCGAAAAACATCAAAACGATACTTATATCCAAACATTAGAAACGCTTGGTAGCAACCCATTTTTACCAGCTTTAGTAATTCAAGCTAATGATCCAAGCCAATATAATGTTATTTCAGATTACTTTAAAAAAGAAGAATTTAAAGAGCTTATTTACGAGGTGAATGATTATCAGCGTGCTTTTGCAATTGAACGTTTAAACGATTTGGCCAATGGAATGACTCGTATTGTTTTGGTAGTTACTATTTTTTTAAGTTTAATTGCCCTAATCGTAACATATAATACTTTACGTTTGAGTATTTATTCTCAAAAAGCAGAAATAGATATTATGCACTTGGTTGGCGCTAAAAATAGTTTAGTTAGGGGTCCATTTTTAGTGCAAGGAGCTTTGTGCGGATTATCAGCTTCAATTTTGGCTTTTATAGTCTTCTTAATTACCCTGTTTATTTTACAATATGGGTTTCAAGATTTTTTTATGGGTTTCAATCCTTTTAATTATTATATTTCTAATATTTTATTTATTTTTCTTGCCCAATTCTTAATGGGTGTAGGACTGGGGTTGATTTCTAGTTATTTTGCTGTTAGAAGATATTTAAAGGATTAGTATTGTTTCCGCCTGCGCCTGGAGAGGCTACGGCGCGACGCAGTGCGGGATCGTCTAATGGTAGGACTACGGACTCTGAATCCGTCAATCTTGGTTCGAATCCAAGTCCCGCAGCATTCATAATGAAAAGACCTATTTTATAGGTCTTTTCATTATGACTAACTCTACGAGTTCTTGGATTCGAACGCGGAGGGCCGACGGGCCCGAGCGGGGCCCTGAGGAATTTTTAGCAAAAAATTACCGAAGGGCGAATCCAATCCATTTACGAGTGCTTGGATTCGAAGGGTTTTCGCGACTGGCTTGATTGTAATCAATCAAGGGCGGAGCGGTGGCGACCGCGAGCCGGGCCTAAAGAAAATTCCAACAGGAATTTATCTTAAGGAAAACCCGGGCCTGAAAAAACTTTAGCAAAAGTTTTTGAA
>JAXDCF010000078.1:0-3976 GCA_034678205.1 Patescibacteria group bacterium | reverse complement strand
GTGTTAAATCCTTCCAAATAATTTTTAATTTTTGTTAATAAAATTTTAAAATAAGATTGTATTAAGTTTATTTATTGGGTATAATAATTTTAATGAACAAAAGATCGTAAACGTTAATAGAATTATTAGTCGTGATTGCAATTGTTGGAATTTTGTCCGGCGTTGTTTTAATGTCTTCAAGCGGGGCAGTTAATTCAGCTCAGGATGCGAGAATTAAAAACGATATCGATTCTATTCGTAAAGCACTACTTTCTTATAAAGCACTTTATGGAGCAGCTCCTGTTGAAGAAGATGTATGCGATATTGGAAGCACTTGTTCTCAATTGTCTTCAGATCTTTTAGCCATGAATCCAAGCATTTCTTTCCCAACCAATCCTTTGGGTGGATATTATACATATCAATCAAATAATGGAAGTACATTTACTATCGCAACAACCTTATCTAGTAGTCAAATCATATCTTACAATTCCGAAACCGGTTATTCAGAATATACTGGATTAGTGGGGTATAGTAAAAGGAAATCAATTACAATTAATTCCTCTGCGTCATTAACAGATTATCAGGTTAAGATAAACGTTACTTATGATTCTGATATGCAAGCTGATTTTGATGATATTAGATTCACCGACTCGGGCGGTACTACGCAATTAAGTTATTGGCTAGAATCAAAAACAGATTCTAGTTCCGCTGTGTTCTGGGTTAAGATGCCGTCCTTGTCTATCGGAGACAATACAATTTATGCATACTATGGCAATAGTTCTGCCTCGTCTGGGTCTAGTGGATCTAATACATTTATACAATGGCACGGATTAGCAACAGCATCTTTTCAAGATCCTTATGTTTGTACGGGACCATTTGTTTATGAAGCATATGTAAAAGAAACTTCTGATGGTAGATTGGGTTTTGGATTGTCTAATACTGAATGGCCCGGAGATGATGATACAGCATATATTTATACATATACATATAGGTATATTTATAGCGTAAATAATACTTATACTACATCTAAAAACGAATCACCGGCATTAACTACGGATGTATATGTTAAATTAAAAATAATACATACTGGAACAAGTGTTGATGCTTATATTGATGATGATCAAATTGGTAGCACTATTACAACCAATATTCCCGACGAAGCTATGGGTTTAATGCTATATGTAAGTACGGGAAGTGCAACACATGATTGGTCATTTGTACGTAAATATACTGTCACAGAGCCAACTATTTCCTCCTGGGGATCTGAAGAATCTTTCTAGACGTAATTTCAGTTATAGTTTTTGCATGATTTTGTTTTATTATGAGTGGGCTAGCTAATGAGAAAATAATTAAGGGCGGGCATTTTGTCCGCTTCTATCTATTTTAAAATTTGTTAAATAGTGTTAAAGTATCATTAGAACAAATATATGGGGAGAAGAAAAAAAAGAAAATATTTAATTAATTTTATTTTAATTTCGATTTTTGTAATCGCGCTTTTAGCATTTTTTTATTTATATAAAATCCCATCAATAGAAATTTTAGAAGATTCTAACCAAGAATTAAATACACTCGAACCGTTAAAGATTAAAAATGCTCCCATAATAAGCGAAGAGACTGAAAATTGGTACATAGATGTGGTTTATCCAGAAACAGGACGAGATTACATTGACATAGAAGTAAAGAATTTCATTGATAATCAATTAGCTAATTTTAAGCAAATATTTATTGAATCTGGTGCTCCTACAAGTCCGGAAAATAAACACATGCTTTCAATTGACTATTCTTCTCAAATCTACAATAATCAGATTTTAAGTTTTAAATTTGCAATTGCTTTTTATACTGGCGGGGCGCATCCTAATCATAATATTGTTTCTATGGTTTTTGACTTGAAAGATAATAAAAAATTATCTTTAAGCGATTTGTTTGTTGCTAATTCAAATTATTTAGAAAGAATATCTAGTTTGACTATGGTGGAATTAAATAAAAGAGAAAATACAACCGAAGAATGGGTTCAAAGTGGAGCTGGCCCAAAAGCAGAGAATTATGAAGCATTTGGAGTCTTAGATGATTCTTTGATGTTTTATTTTGCTCCCTATATGGTGGCTTCTTATAGTGCTGGAGAACAGCAGGTTAAGATTCCATTTGCTCAAATTAGGAATATTTTAAATCCAAAAATATTTAATATTAGCGAATCTAATAATAATTCTGTTCAGCAAAAGGGAGAGGATTTTTTATTAGATTCTTTAAACGCTGGTGATAAAATTGTTTCACCATTAAATATTACAGGGTCTATTAATGGAAATGGCTGGGTTGGTTATGAGGGGCAGGCAGGCAGGGTTGATTTGTTGGATTCAAGTGGAAATTTAATGGCATCTAGTTCTTTATCAGCTACAACAAACTGGATGGATTTACCAGTAAAATTTAGCGCCACTTTAACTTTTATAGTTCCGCAAGGAGTTAAAGGGGGAACTCTTATTTTTTATAATAGGAATGTTAGCGGAAAAGTAGAGAATGATAGGCAGGTATCCTTACCTATAATTTTTAATCAATAATAAAAAATAAAATTTATTAATTTAATTTTTATTTCTAATTTTTGATTTTAATTCACCTCGTTAAATAAATTTTAAATTTTTAAATTAGTTAATAGAAATGATTTATTCACAAAAAGTTTTAAAACATTTTAAAAAGCCTCTTAATCAAGGCGTAATTAAAGATGCTGACGCAGTAGGAGAGGTTGGCAATCCTGTTTGTGGAGATGTAATGAAGATATATTTAAAAATTAAAAATAATACTATTAAAGATATAAAGTTTGAAACTTTGGGTTGTGCGGCTGCGATTGCTGTTTCTTCTGTTTTGACAGATATAGTTAAGGGAAAAACAATTGAGCAAGCTTTAAAAATTACAAAAGATAAAATAGTAAAAGATTTGGGTGGGTTGCCGCCGCAAAAAGTGCATTGTTCTATGCTGGGAGTAGAGGCCTTGCATAAAGCAATAGAAAATTATAATTCACCCCGTTAAATAATTTTAAATTTTATTTCATAAGATTATGGATTTTAAAATTAAAAGCTCGATTGTTAAAAGTCGTTATACAATTATTAATTTAAAATTGCGATTTAAGCTTTGCTTAAATCGGATTTAACAGGGGTAAACATATTAAATTAAATGAAGATAATTTATTTAGATCATAGCGCAACTACCCCAATGGATAAAAGAGTTGCTAAAGAAATGTTGCCTTATTTTAGTCATAAATTTGGCAATCCTGCTTCAATCCACACTTTGGGAAAAATATCGGAAGTGGCTGTAGAAACATCCAGACAAAGAGTGGCTGATTTTTTGAATTGCGAAAAAAACGAGATTATTTTTACTTCTGGTTCAACCGAATCCAACAATCTTGTTTTAAGAGGTATTGTTAAGGCCTTGGGCAGTAAAAAGAAAATACATATCATTACTTCGGCAATTGAACACGATTCCATTTTGGAGCCATTAACAGAATTGGAAAAACAAGGAGTGGAGGTTACTTATTTGCCAGTTAAGGGGAATGGAATTATAGATATTAAGGACTTAAAAAACGCCATTAAGCCGGAAACAATTTTAGTTTCAATTATGTATGCCAATAATGAGGTTGGGTCTATTCAGCCGATTGAGGAAATTGGTAAGTTATTAAGCCAATACGATAGAAAAATATATTTTCATACTGATGCAACTCAAGCTGTGAATGCCTTAATTTGCAATGTAAAAAAACTAAAAGTTGATTTTTTGAGCTTGTCTGGACATAAAATTTATGGGCCTAAAGGTGTGGGCGCATTATATATCAAAAATAACTCTCCGCTTATAGCGATTCAATCTGGCGGGCACCAGGAAAGAAATTTAAGAAGCGGAACCTTAAATGTTCCGGGTATTGTTGGGTTGGGCAGGGCTGTTCAAATAGCCAATAAAGAACGAGAAAAAAATAATAAAAAAATAGCCAAGCTTAGAAATATGTTAGTTGCGGGAGTTT
>JAXDCF010000077.1:0-4361 GCA_034678205.1 Patescibacteria group bacterium | reverse complement strand
GTCAATTCCTTTGGATAAAATTAAAGATTTTGAAAAAGATCTTTTGAAAGAGATAGAAGTTAACAAGCCCGAAATTTTAAAAGAAATTAGAGAAAAGGAAGATTTTAATGAAGAAACACAGAAGAAGATATTAGAAATAGTAAGCCAAATTAAAAATAAATATGGATCTCAGGGAAATTAAAAGTAAAATAAGTTCAGTTAAGAATATTTCCGAGATAACGAGTGCTTTGGAGACTTTCGCGGCTTTGAAAATGAAAAAAACCCAAAAAAGGTTTTCTGAATCAAAGCCGTTTGCGCAAGAAATGGCAGGTATTTTAAAAAGAATGGAATCAACCTTGCGTGAACAGAAATCTGTTTTTTTGAACGAACGAGAAGTAAAAAAAATATTGGTTTGTGTGGTTGCTTCAGATCGTGGATTTTGTGGATCTTTTAATTCGAATGTTTTTAAGTTTGTAGAAAAAGAATTGCCAAAAATAAAATCAGAAGGTGAGGTAGAAATAATGCCTATTGGTAAAAAATCAATCGGACACTTTAAAAACGAGAAAATTTTATACAGCTTTTCTGGTGTAGGGGATTATTGGAGATTTAGCGATACAAATGAAATTGCGGCATTTTTAACCCAATCTTTTTTGAAAGATAAATATCAAAAAATATATTTGTTTTATACGCACTTTTTTTCTTCTTTTAATCAAAAACCTTCAAAGATTCAATTGTTTCCTTTAACTTTGGAAACAGTTCAGAATTTTTTGAAAAAAGAAGAGGATTTAGGCAAAAAGAATGGCACTGATTATTTACTAGAGCCGTCTTCAGAACAAATTGTTGATAATATTATCCCAGTTTTTATAGATTATTTGGTTTATCAGTTTATTTTATCTGCCAACACTTCCGAACATTCTGCCAGAATGATGGCCATGAGAAATGCTTCGGATAATGCGAGAGCATTATTGGGAGATTTACGTTTAATTTATAATAAAGCCCGACAAGAACAGATTACTTCTGAGGTTTGTGAAATTTCATCAGCCAAAGAAGCAATGGAGTAAGAATCAAGAATCAAGAATCAAGAATCAAGAATCAAGAATCAAGAAGAAGAGATTCTTAATTATAAAAATAACAAAATATTAAATTTATAAAATAATAACAGTGAAAGACTAAAGATAGAATAATAAAATAAAATTCATTATTCTTAATTCTTTATTCTTAATTCCAAATATATATGTCAAAAATAATTCAAGTAATCGGTCCAGTCGTGGATGTAGAATTTGAAGAGGGCGCTGTTCCTTCGCTTTATAATGCCTTAAAAGTAAAAGGCAAAGAATTAATTTTAGAAGTAGAACAAGAGCTTGGAGATGGAAGAGTAAAATGTTTAGCTATGGGTTCTACCGAAGGGCTTAAAAGGGGAGATGAAGTAGAAGATACAGGAGCGCCTATTAAAGTGCCAGTTGGAAAAGATGCTTTAGGCAGAATTTTAAATGTTTTAGGAGAGACAATAGACAATCAGGGAGAAATTAAATCTGATTATAAAGATCCAATTCACAAAAAAGGGCCAGAATTAAAAAATCAAAAAGATGAAGTAGAAATTTTAGAAACCGGTATTAAAGCGATTGATTTATTGTGCCCCTTGCCTAAAGGAGGAAAGGTAGGATTATTTGGTGGAGCTGGAGTAGGTAAAACCGTTTTGATTCAAGAACTAATTACTAATATTGCCAGAGAGCACCAGGGCTATTCTATTTTTGCTGGTATTGGAGAACGATCTAGAGAAGGAAACGATATTTATAGAGAAATGAAAGAATCTAATACTTTAAAAAGTACTTGTTTAGTTTTTGGACAAATGAACGAATCTCCAGGAGTTCGTTTGAGAATTCCTTTTACAGCATTAACTATTGCCGAACATTTTAGAGATAAAGAAAAGAAAGACGTTTTACTTTTTATGGATAATATGTTTAGGTTTGTTTTGGCTGGTTCAGAGGTATCTGCTTTATTAGGTAGGATTCCATCACAAACAGGTTATCAGCCCACTCTTTCTTCGGAAGTAGGATTATTGCAAGAAAGAATTACTTCTACAAACGATGGATCAATTACTTCAGTGCAAGCGATTTATGTTCCAGCCGACGATTTAACCGATCCAGCCATTGTAACAACTTTTTCGCATTTAGATTCTTCTTTAGTTTTGTCTCGTGCGATTGCTTCGTTGGGAATTTATCCAGCGGTTGATCCATTGGAATCAACTTCTTCTTTATTAAACCCAAGGATTGTAGGAGAAAAGCACTACGAAGTAGCTATGAAAGTTAAAAAAATATTACAAAGATATAAGGAGCTTCAAGATATTATTGCTATTTTGGGAGTAGAGGAGTTGGCAGACGAAGACAAGGTTGTTGTTGGTCGTGCAAGAAAAATCCAAAAATATTTATCACAGCCGTTTTTTGTAGCCGAAATTTTTAGTGGCATTTCGGGCAAATATGTTACTTTAGAAGAAACCATTGAAGGTTTTGAAAAAATTGTTTCTGGAGAATTAGACCACAAAACAGAAGATGAGTTTTATATGAAAGGAAGCATTAAAGAAGTGCAAAATTAATTTATGGAATTAAAAATTTTGACACCAGAAAAAATAATGTTTGAGGGCGAGGCGGATTTAATTAGTTTACCCACGCCCAATGGCGTAATTACGGTTTTGCCAAAACATGCCTTTTTGGTTACAGCTCTTTCTGTTGGACAGGTGAAAATAAAAACCAAAGAAGGAGATCAAAGTTTTTCATCGAGTGGAGGTATTTTAGAGGTTTCTAATAATAAAGCGGTTATTCTTTTAAGAAATTATAAGAAATAAAAATATCTTTAATTCAATAACTAGCTACCCTTAATGGGTAGCTTTTTAATAATTGCCAAAGTATTAATTTGTGCTAAGATTTAAAAATAATAAATTATAAAATTAAAACTATGAAAATAAAAGAAATATTTGATTTAAGCACTCAAATGGGTATAGCCGCTGATTTTAGGGGAAGGGAAGGAGTGCAAAAGTTTTTGGATAGAAAAAAGAAAAAATACGAAACTTTAAGTGAAAAAATAAAAGCAGAGTTTAATCTAGAAACTCTCACTAATCCATATCTTGATTCTGGGATTCATAATATTGCCGAAGATAAAGAAATTAAGAAAGTTATGGTTGGGATAGATATTGATACGGCCGAATTACTTTTAAGCCGAGAACTCAATGATATTGACTTAGTTATTGGACACCATCATTTGGGTAAGGCCTTGGCTAGCGGGTTGAGCGATGTTATAGAATATCAAAGCGATATTTTAAGCTACTACGGGGTACCGATTAATATTGCCGAAGCGTTAACTTTTCCTAGAATGAGCGAAGTGGCTCGTGGCACAAGTCCAGGAAATCATCAAAAAGTTATTGACGCTACCAAATTATTGAAAATTAACCTTATTAATACCCATACTTCAGCTGATAATTTGGCTGCTAAATTTTTAAAAGATTTAGTTGAAAAAGAAAATCCAGAAAGAGTAGAGGATTTAATAGAATTATTAAAATCAATTCCAGAATATAAAGAAGCAACTAAAGTTGGAGCAGGGCCTAAGATTTTTGTAGGCAATCCAGATAATCGTTGTGGAAAAACTGTTTTAATAGAAATTTCGGGTGGTACAGGTGGGTCTCCAAAATTATATGAAAAAATGGCTCAGGCAGGTGTTGGCACCACTGTGGCTATGCATATGAGTGAAGAAAACAGAAAAGAAGCCGAAGCATCACATTTAAATGTGGTTATCGCTGGCCATATTTCTTCTGACTCTTTGGGTATGAATTTATTTTTAGATGAATTAGAAAAAAAAGGAATTGAAATTATTCCTTGTAGTGGATTAATCCGTGTGAGCAGGATTTAAATTTCTAATAAGTAAGTTTTTACGTTCTATTAGTTAATTAAAACATTGAAAATTGTTTAGAAATTGAAAATTAATTTCAGCGATTATAGCTTTTTGACCATATAATCCTCCTTTAGTTTATATCCGAGTTTTTTATAATAATCTCGAACTCCTATACCAGAGATTATGGCTATTTTTTTGAATCCAAATTCTTTTTTGGCAATTTTTTCAGCTTCAGCTAATAGTTTTTTACCCAACCCTTTGTGTTGAATATTTTTATTTTTTTCAGATATTTCTACAGCTTGTCCATAGGTATGTAATTCTCTAACTAGGGCACATTGATTTAAAACATTTTTTATTGTTGGGGTAGAGAAGGGTATTCTTAAGCGAAGCAAGCTGTAAAGTTTTTTTCTATCGCTATCTTCAAAGGTTAAAAGAACTTCTTTTCCTTCGGAGGCCTCATAATCTTCACGAAATAGACGAACTGGTTTTTTATTGTTTGC
>JAXDCF010000076.1:0-3171 GCA_034678205.1 Patescibacteria group bacterium | reverse complement strand
TAATAATATTTCAAAGAATAAAGAACCAATTTATTTAAAATATCCTTTAATTAATAAAACAGGTAGAGATATTTTTAAAACAATGAGGGCTAGTAATATCTATTTAAATGATGGATGGCGTGATTCCGCGATTATGCCACCATCTACTAATTTAGGAAAAATGGATTATGTTTCTGGAAGTTGCCATTTAGCTGAGCAAATTTCTAAGCAGATATTTCATTTGCCAACGCATATAAATATTTCTATTAATGATGCAAAGAAAATTATTTACCTGTTAAAACCATAATAGAATGTTAAATTTGTCATTTAGTTTTCCTTTTGCTATAATATTAAAATAATTAAAAATCTCTAAAATAAAATAAAAATGGGTATATTTGATCAATTAAAAGATATAAAAAAACTAAAAGATTTAGATAATCAATTGGCTAAGGAAACCTTTGAATTAGAAAAAAATGGGGTCAAAGTTGTTATTAATGGAAAATCGGAAATAATAAATATTGTTTTAAATTCTGAATTAGATAAGGAAAATCAAGAAAAAATTTTAAGAGATATTATTAACGAAATTTCTAATAAAGCCAAGATGGCGATGGCGCAGAAAGCAGCGCAAATAACCGGTGTTGGCTTTTAAAATATAATTATGAAACTAATTCCTACAATCACAACAACTCCTGGATCAGATTGGAAAGGAAAAATAGACGAAATTAACAATTTGAATATTGAAGAAGTAGCTGTTTTTGTTACTTGTTTGAATGAAGAAGAAAGAAAAAATCTTTATTCTTTAATTTTGCGTTCCAGAATTAAGCATATTCCATTTGTTCATCTAAGGGGAGATATGAAATTGTCAGAATTAGATTATTTTATAAAAAAATACAATACGCAAATATTTAATCTCCATTCAGAGAGAGAATATGCTATTAATCCAGAGTTAAGAAAATATAAAAATATAATTTGTATTGAAAATACGCCTAATTTTCCATTTAACGAAGAAGAAATTGGAAAATGGGGAGGGATTTGCCTTGATTTTAGTCACTTGGAAAATAATCAATTATTAGAAGAAAAAGAATATAAGCTTAATTTAGAAGTTATCGGAAAATATCCTATTAGATGTAATCATATTAGCGCCATTAAAGAAAAATTTATGCTTGGTGGAGAGGGAAAAATGTATTACTCAAGCCATGTTTTAAATAGTAGGGGAGAATTGGACTATCTTAAAAAATATCCGCTAAACTATTTTTCCGATTTTTGCGCAATTGAATTAAACAATAAAATAAAAGATCAATTAGAAGCCATTAAATATATTAATAGTTTATTTAAGTCACAAGAGAAACAGATAAAAGAACTGGGGTTTTAAAATAAATGATTGTTAAAGAAATACACAATAAAGATCAATGGGAAAATTTCTTAGAACAAATTCAAGAAAAGACCTTTTGCCAATCCTGGAATTGGGGCGAATTTCAGATAGCGCAGGGTTTTAAAATTTGGCGATTGGGTGTATTTGAAAAAGAAATCTTACAAGCAGTTGCTTTAGTTGTTAAGATAAAAGCTAAGAGGGGGACTCATTTATTAATTCAACATGGGCCGGCCGTTAAGAGTCAAAAAATAGAAGACAAAGAAGCAGTTTTAAAATTATTTATAAAAGAATTAAGAGTCATTGGAAGAAAAGAAAAAGCAGTTTTTATCAGAATGAATCCTTTGTGGGAGGATAATTTGGAAAATAGAGAGATTTTAAAACAAATTGGATTGAAAAATGCTTCTATGCACGCAAACGCTTATGAAGCTACTTGGAAATTAGATATTTCTAAATCAGAAGAACAATTATTGAGAGATATGCGAAAAACTACCCGATATCTTATTCGTCAGGCAGAAAAAAATCCAGAAATAGCTGTTGAAATTAGCCAAGCTCAAAAAGATTTGCCAGCTTATCAAAATTTAAATAAAGAAGTGGCTGTCCGTCAAAAATTTACACCCTTTTCTGATAATTATATAGAAAACGAATTTAAAATTTTTAAAAAAGATAATCAGGCCTTATTATTTTTTGGAAAATATAAGGGAGAAATTGTGGCAGGTGCTTTAATAGTTTTTTGGCAAGGAATTGGTTTTTATCATCAAGCTGGTTCTCTTTCAAAATATGCCAAGCTTTCAATTCCATATCTTTTACAATGGGAAGCTATTAAAGAAGCCCAAAAAAGAGGATGTAAGATGTATGATTTTTGGGGATTTATTGATCCCAAAAAAAATCCAGATCATCCTTGGGCAGGTCCAACTGCTTTTAAAATGGGTTATGGCGGTTCGGCTTTCCAGTATATTCATACCCAGGATTATATTTTATCACCTTTATATTGGTTAACCTACCTTTTTGAAAAAATACGTAAGAAAAAAAGGAAATTATGAGACGAATAAAAAGAAAAACAAAAAGATTAAGAAGAGATAAGAAAAAGAGAAACTTTTTTTCTAAATTTTATTTCTCTTTAATTGGGGTGGGTGTTTTAATGGGAGTATTGGCATTGGGATTAATCTATACTTCGCGTTTTACAATCAAAGATATCAAAACTAGTGGTTTATCTGGAATTTCAGATGAACAATTTTCAGAAGTTATAAAAGATAAGCTTACTTTTTCATATAATTTATTTGGTCAGCAATTTACTATAGAGAATTTTTTAATTCCCCAATCACAAAAATTAAATTCTGTTTTAGCAGAATTCCCAGAAATAGAGAGTATTGATATTAAAAAGGATTATCTTAATAAAATTATTACTTTTGAGATAAAAGAAAAACAAATTTTTGCGGTTTGGCAGGAAGAATATAGCCATAAATGCTTTTTTGTTGATAAAAATGGGGGATTTATCAAAAATTGCGATAATGCTTCTTTGGCAGTGTTCCCGGTGGTTAAAGAAGAGAGTGATATTTGTGAAAATAGTCAAGATTTTAGGGGAAAAGCAGTAATGAGCATACAAGAGATTCAAAAACAAATGGCAAAACACAATATTCCAGCCAAAAATTATTCCCTCTTGTCAAAAAACAAATTTTCGCTTAATCTAACTAACGGATGCCAATTATTTTTTGATATTACGAATGACCTCAATTGGCAGTTAGAAAAAATGGAAGCTATCTTAAAACAAGATAAATACTCATCTAACCTCGATAAGTTACAATATATTGATCTGAGGTTTG
>JAXDCF010000075.1:0-7891 GCA_034678205.1 Patescibacteria group bacterium | reverse complement strand
CCAAACTAATTCTTTTTCTTTTTTAATTTTTTTAAAAATGTTTTTGGGAACAGAAAAAGTTCCTTCTGAAACATCTTTGTCTGTAAGTAAAATAGCCGGAGTTTGATATTTCCAAGCTAAATTTAATAATTTACCAGACCAATAAAAAGATTCTTCTCCATTGGCTGGAGCAACTACAAATTTTTCAAAATCACCATGCCCAGGATTAAGTGTAAACAATAAATCACTTTGAGCTCCATAAGTGGGTACACCAGTAGCTGGGCCCATTCTCTGACTATTGATTGCCATAAAAGGAACCTCGGCTTGAGCAGATAAACTAATTGTTTCCGTCATTAAAGCAAATCCACCACCAGAAGTGCCAACCGCAGAACGTTTACCTGCATAAGCTGCACCAATGGCTTCGCTCGCAACTGCAATTTCATTTTCAGATTGTATTGCAATTATCCCAGTTTCTTTTTGTTTAGATGCAAAATAATGCAAAATGCTTGAAGCAGGGGTCATAGGATAAGCAAAATAAATATCTAAACCACCTGCTTTTAATCCCAAAGCAGTTGCCTCGTTGCCAGTCATTAGCTCTGATTCAGAATGTTTAATTTTTTCTATTTTTATAACTGTTTCAACTATGGAATAAGATTTCTTAGCCACACTTAAATTTTTCTCCACTTCTTTAGGTAAGTCCTCTCTCAGAATTGTTTCCAAAATATTCCAGCTAATTCCGATTCCTTTGGCTAATCCTGCAATTAAAGCAATATTTGCCATTACGGGCAAACCATTTAATTCTTTTACAATTTTATCAGCCGAAATGCCTATTCCTTTCTCTTCTATCTTATCGCTATTAAAAAACAAAAATCCGTCCTTTTTTAATTTGGATTTATGTTTTTCAATTGCCTGTTTATCCATAGCTAAAAGAAAATCTATTTTTTCTTTTTTATTTGCCAGATTCCCTTCCGTAGCTGTAATTTGTGAAAAATTATGTCCACCCCTAATTAAGGACTGATAATCCTCATAAATATAAATTTGATAGCCCAATTTATTAAAGAGTTTCGCGATAATTAAACCGGCCTTTCGACTACCTTGCCCAGCTGCCCCACCGATAATAATAGAATACTCTTTTGGTATTTTTTGTTTTTTCATTTATCTTTTTTGTATTAATTCTAATTTTTACTATTTAAGTATACTATAATCCCCTCCTAAAATAAAGAATGTTTGGGAGTAATACCCCCCAAACATTCTTAATTTTATAATATTAAATTAATCTTTCTTTTCTTTGATTTCTTCAAATTTATTATAAAAATTAGTATTATTTGGAATATTTTTAAAAACCGCGGAATGTGAACCGATAATACAATCATTTCCTATCATTACACCAGGCATAAGAGAACAATGAATTCCGGTTCTGGAATTTTCTCCCATTAGAACTCCTAAAGATTTTAACCCCGTTTTAACCTTATCTTCTTTTACGATTGTGGAAATTTCGCCACGATCTATTCTTGCGTTGGCTGTAATTGTTCCCGCTCCAACTCGGCATCCTTTAGAAAAAACTGAATCCCCAATATACCCAGAATGAACATGAACATCTTGTTCGAAAATTGAACGGGTAATTTCCATATTTGCCCCAATCATAGCGCTTGACTCTAAATTAACATAATCTCTCACAACTGCATTATTTCCAATAATAGAATTATCCCCAATATAGCAAGGTCCCTTGATAACCGCGTTCTCAAATATTTTAACATTCTCGCCTATAAAAACCTTACCTACAATTTTTACGCTTTTATCAATTTGTGCGGTTTTAGATTTTTTATTTTCTAAATAATTATCGAAAATATATTTTGTAATCTCAAAAATATGCCAAGGATACTTTAATGGTAAAGTTTCATCTTTTGTTTCAATCCATCGACAATCATTATTCTTCACATAAGCATCTATTGAATCTTCAAAAGCATACATATGCTCTTGAACTTTTTCGTAATAATCAAAAAAGTCTTTGGGTAAATAATAAATTCCCACTACTTTAATCTTAGAGGGTTCTTTTCCTTTTTCCGGCTTTTCGACTACACCTATTATTTTATCCTCCTTGTGAGAAATTATCCCGTACAATTGAGGGTTGTCTGTTTCAGATCCTAAGAGAATTAATTTTGAACTAACTGATTTTTGTTTATTTAAGATCAAATGAATATATTTTTGAGCATCAATTCTTTCTGCATTAAGTACAAAAAATTGATCTTGCAAATAATTTTTAGCATAAAGCAATGCATTCCCCATTCCTTTTGGTTCTGGCTGAATTACATATTTTAAATTCACTCCCTTAAAAGTAAAACTTTTAAGTTCTTCTTCGGCTTGCCTATTTTGCCCCTGAACAATGATAATATCTTTTATTCCTGATTTTATAACGCCTTCGATTGTATAATAAATTAAAGGTTTGCCCATTATCTTAAAAAGAGTTTTGTGTTTTGAGTTTAACGGCCAGAAACGAGAAGATTCGCCAGCCGCAAGTATAACGGCTTGATTCATAAAATTATGATTTTATTTATAATAAAGGACTTATTATTTTGATAAGTTTTTCTGGGTCATGTTTTATTTCTCCAGAATCTAATAAAATATCTGCTCCGATAAATTTTTTGTTTGGCTCTACATCCGCTCTTACAACATCTATTAATTCTGAATTTCCCCTTTTATATTCTGCTACTTTTTCTATCTCAATCTCTTTATTATTATAGATAACGTAATCCAACTCTCCAGCATATTTTTCTATTTCTTTTACAAAGTCGGAAACAAAAAAGCCATTTGTTTCCCCCAATTTATTCATCGCATTACAAATTAAAAGTTTTTTGGCACTAGATTTTATTATAGCTTCTTTAATTCCGCCTGGTAAAAAACAAGCAATTAAACTGGAATATAAATCACCGGGTCCAAAGATTATAAAATTAGCTTCTTTAATTGCTTCAATAGATGGTTCATATCCTTTAACTTCTGGTTCTAAATAAACTTTTTTTATTTTTAAATTTGGATCGTGTTTTTGCGGAACATCAATTTCATCTTCTCCATAAATAATTTGCCCATTTTCTAATTCAGCCACTAATTGAGTTTTTTCAATTGTAGCAGGTAAGGCTTGATGATCTTTTATTTCCATAAACTCGTGCACTATTTTTAAAACTTGTGCATAATCCCTAATAGTATATTCTAATCCAGCAATAAAAGCATTGGCAAAATTATGGCCTTTATGCCCCCCGTCAAACTGCTCTTGTCCAAACCTAAATTGCCAAAGTTGTTTCTTCCATTCTGGCGCATCTGAAAGAGCTAAAATATGACGACGAATATCTCCAGGAGGCAAAACTCCAAAATCATTTCTTAGTTGACCGGTTGATCCCCCATTATCAATCATAGAAGTGATGCTACTAATTATAACAGGATGTTTTTTGAGCTGGGCAATAATTAATTTTGGAACCACATTTCCTCCTCCAAAACAAACTACTTTTTTATTCATATTTTTATTACTAAAATTTTATAATCTAAAAATTATTCCACAGTTACGCTTTTAGCTAAATTTCTGGGCTTGTCAACATCCCGACCCAAAGCGTCGGCAAAATAATATGCAAACAAATGCAACACAGTTGTAGCTAAGATTGGTGTTAACATTTCTAAGGTTTTGGGAATATAAATAACATCGTCTACTATATTTTTAATTTCTTCGTTACCTTTGGTAGCAATCGCAATCACCAATCCTTTACGCGCTTTAATTTCTTCAACATTATTAATCATTTTTTCATAAACCGAATCTGTGGGACAAATTGCCACGGTTGGACAAGTTTCGTTAATTAAAGCAATTGCTCCATGCTTTAATTCTCCACCAGCAATACCTTCTGCATGAACATAAGAACATTCTTTTAATTTCAATGCGCCCTCCATAGCAATCGGAAAATTATATTTTCTACCCATAAACCAAAAATCATAATATTCTTTATATTTTTCAGCAATTCTTTTTATTTCTTCTTTTTCGCTAAAAATTTCTTCCATTAATTTTGGGATACTAATTAATTCAGAGATTATTCTTTTACCAGTGATTAAAGACATATTTCGCTGACGTCCTAAATAAACCGTAATTAAAACAAGAGTGGCTAATTGTCCAATAAAGGCCTTAGTGGAAGCAACGGCTATCTCTGGTCCAGAACGAGTATAAACTCCGGCATCTGTTTCTCTGGCTTGAGTTGAACCAACTACATTGGTTATTCCTAAAGTCAAAACTCCTTTTTCTTTCATCTCTCTTAAAGAAGCTAAAGTATCGGCTGTTTCTCCAGATTGAGAAATAAAAATAGAAGCTAAGTTTTTATCAATCACTGGTTTTCTATATCTAAATTCTGATCCAATATCAACGTCTGTAATAATCCCAGCATATTCTTCCAGCATATATTCTCCTGCTCTACAAGCATAACTGGCAGTACCACAACCTATTAAAATTAATTTATCTATTTCTCTTAATTTATCAACTATAGAATCAAAACCACCCACCTTAACAATCCCTTCTTCTTCTATAATCCTGCCACGAATAGCGTCTTTGATTACATTTGGCTCTTCCATAATTTCTTTAAGCATAAAATGTTTATATCCTCCTTTCTCTGCCTGCTCAATATCCCAATCAATAGTTTCAATTTCTTTTTGCGATTCTTGGTTTTCTTTGATTATTAAAAATCCATCCCTTTTTAGAACCGCTATTTCCCTATCATCCAAATTAATTATTTGTCTGGTTTTGGTTAAAATAGAAGAAGCATCTGAAGAAACGAAAAATTCTCCATCTCCAATTCCAATAATTAAAGGTGAAGATAATCGGCTCACAACTAATTTTTCTGGCTCTCTCAAAGACATTACTACTATCCCATAAGTGCCTCTAACCTTTTTGAGGGCTTTTTTAACCGCAATTTCTAAATTATTCCCTTTATAATATTTTTCAATCAAATGCGCGAGTACCTCTGTGTCTGTTTTAGAAGTAAAAACATGGCCCTCTTCAATAAGTTTATTTTTTAACTCTTTATAGTTTTCAATAATCCCATTGTGAACCACAAAAATTTCTTTTTTGCAATCACAATGAGGATGAGCATTTTCTTCGGTTACAAGTCCAGTTGTGGCCCAGCGCGAATGACCCATCCCAATATTTCCATTAAAATTTTGCTCTAAAAACTCATTTTCTGTGGCATCAATCCTACCTATTCTTTTAAAAACATTTACTTCTTTATTATCTTTTATAAAACAAAATCCGTAGCTATCATAACCACGATATTCAAGACGCTTCAAACCGGATAATAAGATGTCGGAAGCATTATTTGGCCCAATATAACCTACGATTCCACACATAATTACTTTATTTTATTAGCTTTTCTCTTGTGGGCATTATAGAACAAAAACAAGGCAGAATCAAGTTTAAATAAAAAAAGGCGAAATGGTTAGTTTCGTCATTTTACGGAAGTGGCTCTGGAGTCCAATTTTTTGAACGGATGAGTTCAAGATTTGCTCGAACGCCTGGTATCTCAAGAATCACTATATGGCCCATTCCCCATTTTTCTTCTTCTTCTGATGTTTTAGGTCCATAAAGAGACAAAGCTCCTCGGACTGATAAATGAGCTAAAATATTGGGCTGATCTATGAATGCTCGGCAAAAATCTCGATAAACCCTGGGAACATGGTCCATACTGCTTACTGCGATAATTTTGTACGGATTGCCTTTCAGAATTTTCTTTAAAGCCAAGGCTTCTTCCCAGGTATTTTTGGGTCTCACCGGAAGATCGACAATTTGAATATTCAAAGTGGCAATAATATCATCTACGCTTATCCTCTTTAAAATATCAAAGCAGGTGAATTCGCCAAATTGATTGCAATGATCTTCCCAATACTTAATCATCATGGGGCCGCTACCATCTGTAGCGTGGAAAATTATTAATTCTCCATTCGATTCTATAGCAGCTGCGACTGCCATGGGAACTCTACCCGGCTTATCTGGGGGCTCTCCCCAAATAACTCTCTCCCAATTAGGTTCCTTTGGATTATATCCATGAACCAATACTTTTGTTTTCATTCAAACCTCCAGCTTTGCTGGCTATTTATTTTATAAAACAAAATTAAATATTTGTCAAACAAAAATTCCACCCTATCTGGTGGAATTAAAAAAAATTTATATTAAAATATTGATGATTTTGTTAGGAATAAAAATTACTTCCTTAATTTCTTTACCACTTAGCCACGATTTAATTTTTTCATTTTGACTAATAATAAAAAGGGCTTCTTTTTGACTTATATCCAATTCTACTTCTATTTTATCTCTTACTTTTCCATTAATTTGGACAACCAATATCGTATTGCTTTTAAGAATCATTTTTTCATTTACTATGGGCCAACTTTCTAAAACAAGGTTATTTTTATTACCAATTAAATTCCACAATTCTTCACAAAAATGCGGAGCAAAAGGAGAAAATATTTTTAGCATTTTTTCAATCTCGGATTTCCCCCAGCCTTCTTTTCTTTCAGAAATAAAATTAATATATTCCATAAAAAAAGCTACACAAGTATTAAATTTCATTTTCTCTAAATCTTCGCTTACTTTTTTTATCAGTTTTTCGGTTTCGGAAATAACTTCCTGACTGCTTTGTAGATTATTATAACAATCTAAAATTAAATCCCAAGTTTTATTTAAAAATCTAAAAACACCCTTTACCCCTTGCTGATTCCAGGCAATGGCTTGATCAAAAGGGCCCATAAACATTTCGTAGACTCTTAAAGTATCCGCTCCAAATTCATTAATGATTTCATCTGGAGAAACTACATTCCCACGCGACTTAGACATTTTTTGACCGTCTTGCGCTAAGATTAAACCCACGTTTCTTAATTTTTGAAATGGTTCCTTGGTTGAAATTATTTTTTGATCAAATAAAAACTTATGCCAAAATCGAGAGTATAATAAATGCAAAACTGCGTGTTCTGCTCCGCCAACATATAAATCAACTGGCATCCATTTTTTTTCTTTTTCTTTATCTACCAAATAATTGTTATCTTGCGGATTAAGATATCTTAAGTAATACCAACAACTTCCAGCCCATTGTGGCATTGTATTTGTTTCACGTTTAGCTTTACCCCCACAAATTGGACATTCTACATTAACCCAATCTTCAATAATAGATAATGGTGACTCTCCTGTGCCAGTTGGCTCATATTTTTCCAATTTGGGTAATTCCAAAGGCAGATCTTCTTCTTTAAGAGGCACTATTCCGCATTTGGCGCAATGAATAATGGGAATTGGCTCTCCCCAATATCTCTGACGGCTAAAAACCCAGTCACGCAATTTATAATTTATTCTTTCTATGGCTTTATTTTCTTTTCTTAATACTTCTCCAATCTTTTTTCTAGCCTCTTCGGAAGTTAATCCGTCAAAGCTTATTGAATTAAAAACTAACCCATCTTCAACAAATGCCTCCCCTTCTTTTAGCTCATTTTTAATTGGCTTAATTACATAAATAATTGGCAAGCTATATTTTTTAGCAAAATCGAAATCGCGTTGATCGTGTGCTGGCACGGCCATTACAGACCCAGTGCCATAATGACCCAAAACATAATCCGCCACAAAAATCTTTACAGCTTGCTGGTTAATGGGATTGATTGATAAAAGGCCCCTCACTTCTACTCCGTTCTTATCTTTAATCTCGCTAATTCTTTCCCGATCACTTTTATTTTTTGATTTAATTATATAATCCTCTACTTCTTTATAATTTTGAATTTTATCTTTTAATTTTTCTAAAAGAGGATGCTCTGGTGCTAAAACTAAATAAGTACATCCAAAAAGCGTATCTATTCGCGTAGTAAAAACAGATATTTGCTCAGATTCATCTTTTAAAGGAAAAACAACTTC
>JAXDCF010000074.1:0-4374 GCA_034678205.1 Patescibacteria group bacterium | reverse complement strand
TTCAATAATTTTCTGGTGAAAATTTCTCAAGGCCTGGCTCGCGGTCGTCACCGCTCCGCCTTCTCATCCTACCAAACCAGAGTCAAAACAAAAATCATCCCAAGGGGTGTTTTTATTTTGATGCAGGGGCGGTAGGATTCGAACCCACAAGACCTCTTTTGGAGAGAGGCAGTTTAGCCGTTGAGCTTACGCCCCTTTAATCAGAAGCAAGCTTCTGATTAAAGCCCTGAGCGAAGTCGAAGGGCTAAGGCGGGTTTGTTTCGCTATAGTCCTTAGTTTATCGAAGGGCTTATTGAAAATTATTCTAAATCTATCTCTTTGCTTCTTTGTGTTTGGTTCTTTTTTTGCAGTATTTGCAAAATTTTGCCAATTCTAGTTTTTCTTCCACTGCTTTGGTTTTGTTAGTGAAATATACTGATTTTTTGCAATCAGGACAAACTAATCTAATCGGTTTTTTCTTTTTTGTGGCCATGTTTTTTATTAATTATTTTTTTAAAATGGATGTGAGCCGATGGAGAGAATCGGACCCTCGACCTTCCCCTTACCAAGGGGATGTTCTGCCACTGAACTACATCGGCGTGGCATACCAGTGGGCGAAGAGGGACTTGCACCCCCGAAGGCCGTAGCCACCTGATTTACAGTCAGGCCCGTTTGACTACTTTGGTATTCGCCCATTTTTGAATATAACTATTAGATAATAGCAAACTTGTGATTATTTTTCAATAACCTTGCTTCTTTTTTCTTTCCAGGTGATAATTTTTTTTTGATCTCCAGAAATTAGGACTTTTGGCACTTTCCATTCCGTCTTTTTATCAGGGGAAAATATCTCTGGTCTAGTGTATTGAGGATATTCTTTAAATCCACCAGATTGGGTCATTCTTTCATTTAAAAATTCTGGTTTACCTAATACATTGGGAATTAATCGAGAAATAGTTTCGATTAATATCATAGCTGGTAATTCACCGCCCATTAAATCATAATTTCCAAGGGATATTTTTTCATCAGCTAAGTATTTTGCTACTCTTTCGTCTATCCCCTCGTAACGCCCGCAAAGCATAATCAAATTATCATATTGGCTTAATTCAGACGCCTTTTTTTGATTAAATTTTTTTCCACGAGGAGTAAATAAGATTACTTTTGTTTTACCCTTGTTTTTCTTTTTTATATCTTTAATGGCTTTATAGATTGGTTCTATTTTTAAAACCATACCTAATCCCCCGCCATATGGCCGGTCATCTACAACGCGTCTTGGATTATCTGAATAGTCACGCAAATTATGGATATTGATTTTAATCAATTTTTTATCCTGCGCTTTTTTAATAAAAGATTCTTTTAAATAAGAATCAAAAATATTTGGAAATATTGTGACAATATTAAATTTGATCATATAGATAGGATTTTTGGGGATTAACTTTGATCAATTGGTAAAATAAAAACCATGCTTTTTACAAAAGATAGCATGGTTTTTAGAAAGTGTAAACGAAATTTTTAATTAAATTTAATTTAACGCTAATAAATCTTTTAGCTTCTTAACTTCCATTTCTAATGTTTCAATTCTTTCGTTGTGGTTAGTGAGAATTAATTTTTCAATTCGGTCTAATCTATTTTCAACTTTGTCAAAGCGTTTATCGACAGCATCGAAACCTTTATCAACATCTATTTTTTTAGCTGTTTCATTAAATCCTTTTTGAACCATTATTGCTAAATCATCAATTGTAATTTCTTTTTTGCGCATAGTCTTAATAAAATTATATTTCAATTATATGATAAGAATATAGAGTATGTCAAATTTAAAAATAAAAAGCAGAACGCTAATCTGGGCAAAGTCGATTCCTCTCTAGGCGGACCTTGATTGCGTTTATCTGCTCTATAAGATTTTCGGTTTCTGTATGGCTATTGAATCCTCTACTCCAGGCGTAGCGATTCATAAGGTTTAATAACTCAAAAATAGTATCAAATCTTTCCTCTGAAATAACTCCTATCTCTAACAAAATTTTTTTATTGTCAGAGAGAAGGCGTGCCATTGCATGCGTGTCGGCATCAACACACGTGATCATCTTTTTGGTCCAGGCTCTTTCTAGCGAAGAGATTAGTTTTTTATACTGCCACATAAACCAATTTAATTTTCGAAGCTCCTTTTTGGTTAGCTTACGAGAGAATGGTTGGAAATCAATCGAGTATTCTTTCATGAATATCTCCTAGTTAGTATTTATAATAATTTATTGGCAAAGTCAATAAACAAAAAGCCCTCGCAAATAGCGGGGGCTTTAAGATATAAATTAAATTTTGAAATCGTCGAAGTCATCGGTGGCAGCTTCAGCTGGTTTGTCAGCTGTGGCTACTGGTTCCTTTTTTCTGGAACCGCCTTCTGGTTCTTCAATTTTTAGATTTACCCTAGCGTGGTTTTTTAAACCAATGATTCTTACAAGATTTCTTATTGCTCTTGCAGTGGAACCTTGTCTTCCGATTAGTTGACCCATATCTTCTGGGTTTACTTTTACTGAAAGTAATACTCCCATTTCGTCAACTTTTCTTTCTACTTTTACATCATCTGGGTGATCTACTAATGTTTTAACAATGTATTCAAGAAAGTCTCTGTCTTTAGGTGCTTCTGTCATATTCTTCTTTTATTGTACCAGTTAATTGTTTCATTAACCGGGTTAATTTAATTGAGGTAGTTCGACCTTTCATATATTATTAATTATGCATTCTACCTACGAAATAATTATGTAGGTAGGAAAAAAAAATGTCAAGCAGGAACTGCGCAGTCCCAAACCGTGTTTTAGCGAAGCTAAAACTCTGGTTTGGGGCAACCCCATAATTATAATTAAAAAATCCGCCTAGGGGCGGATTAGATTTAAATTATTCGGCTGGTTTAGGTTCTTCGGCTTCAACAGGCTCAGCGCTTTCGGCTTCAACAGGCTCAACGCTTTCAGTAGCAGCAGTAGGCTCAGTTACTGCCTTAGGGCTTTCTTCTTTCACAGGTTCTGGTTCTTTCTTAGTAAAGATTATTTTTCTTTTTGGTTGATTAATAATTTTTTCATTTACAAGCATATTGTGAACTGTGTCAGAAGGTTGAGCTCCTACGCTTAACCAATAAAGAATCCTTTCTTTATTAAATTGTTTTCCTTTTGTTTTGGGATTAAAAAAACCAACCTCCTCAACCGATTTTCCACCTTTGGGAGGATTTCTTTTATCAGTAACAACAACCTTGTAAGAGGGTTGATTTTTTTTACCAGTTCTTAATAGTCTAATAGTTAACATTTGGATTTAGTTATTTTTCTTTTTATTTACTTGGGTATATTACAATATAATAAGATTAAAATCAAGAGGGGCCTACCAGGCTTTGATGCGAAGGGCTTTTTCTGCAGCATCTAATTCTGCTTCGTGTTTTGAGGGGCCGTGTCCTTCGGCCACCAGCTCTTTTTCTATAAATACTCCAACAACAAATCTTTTTTCATGGTCTGGACCGGATTCATTTAAAGTTTGATAAGTGGGAGTAACGCCTACTAATTCTTGAGCTTTTTCTTGGAATAATGACTTTGGGTCTTTATAAAGTCGCTTTTATAAAATTTATGGGAGTTTACGCTCTATTAGTTCTTTTTCAATAAATTTTTTACAAGCTTCATATCCTTGATCAAGATATAATGATCCTACGAAAGCTTCAAAGGTGTCGGCTAAAATATATTTTCTGGCTCGTCCTTTTTCTTTTTGTTCTCCTTGAGACAATAAAAGGTAATCTTCAAAGTTTAGTTCTTTGGCTAAATCAGATAAGATATTTGAATTAACCAAGGAGGCGCGCCAGCCAGTTAATTCTCCCTCTGGTTTATCTGGATAGCGGTGGTATAGATTTTCTGTAGTGATTAATTCTAAAACAGCATCGCCTAAAAATTCTAAACGTTCATTATGGGATAATCTAAAATTAGGATTTTCATTTAAATAAGAGCGATGGCAAAAGGCCTGGGTAAGCAGGTCTTTGTTTTTAAAATTAATTTTTAGATTGTTTTCAAGGTTTGATAAATTTTCCATTTCCTTTATTGATTTTCCAATTCTGGTTTTGCATTGGCTTCTGTTTCAGCACGTTCTTGTTCTTCTATTCCACGATAAACAGTTCCCAAAACTCCATTAATAAATCTTCGTGAGGACTCTCCACCAAAGTTTTTAGCTAATTCAATTGATTCGTTTATCGCTACTTTTGGAGGAACATCTTCTTTGTTTACATAAATAAGTTCGTAAATGCCTAATCTTAAAATATTACGGTCTAGAATATTAATTTGAGCCAAAGGCCATTCAGGAGCTGTTTTTTCAATAATTTTATCAATATATTCTTTGTTTTCTTTGACTCCAGAAACTAAATCCCAAATAAAGGTAACA
>JAXDCF010000073.1:0-4444 GCA_034678205.1 Patescibacteria group bacterium | reverse complement strand
TCGATATATTTATCAATAAATAATTTTTGGTTATTGATCTCTCTTTGCCAAGCCTTGAGGTACTTTCTCTTATCGGACTCATTTAATGCGTGGCCGATATTATATCTGGCGGTTGAAATAATATATTGTAATAACATTCTTGGATCATCAACGATAATTTGATTTTCTAAAACAAATTCTTCAATACTAAAATCTTTTTTTGGAAAAAATTTTGATAATATCCCTAATGCGTTTTCTAAGCAAAACCTGCTTTCGTCCCTTTGCTTTGCTATTTTAATGTTAAGCCCAGCAACTACCTTTTTGAACAAAGCTTCTATCTTTGGGAGGGTATATTTTGATTTAGTGGTAATTACTAGTAATCCGTTCCTTTTTAAAATACTTATCACCTGATTAAAGAATTTTTCATAATTTCCAATATGATAGAGTGTATGCATGCAAAAAATCAAATCAAATTCCTTTTGGAATGATGGGAAATGGATCCCGTCATAAATTTTGTAGTCAAGAAAATTTTGGCCAATACATTTGTGATTTCTTACTATATCTAGCCCAAAGAATTTGTTTTGCGGATACATTACATGAAGCTTTTGGATAAAAGAACAATCGCCGCAACCAATATCCAAAATATTCTTATTCGATAGTTTTGGCAAAATCTTAATAATGAAAGAACGCATTGAATATCTCCGATTTGAGTATTCTTTTAAAAAGTTCCCTCGGAAAGTTATTAAGTCACTGTCTTTGTATAAGGACTTTAGAAACTTCTGATTTTGGAAGTATACTTTCATTTTGAAATTAAAATCACGTCATTAAATAAAATATGATCAATCGCTGAATTATAAAATGTATTTAGAGCGTCTTGAGGTGTTTGCGTAATAGTTTGACCTCTCAAATTCAATGATGTATTTATCAATAGCGGAACGCCTGTCTTTTCTTTAAATTTTTCTAAAACACTCTCCCAAAATGCATCTTGATTTTTATTTATGATTTGAATTCTGCAGCTATTATCATAATGCATTAGTGACGGAAATTTACCTAACCACTCCTTTTTTACAAAATATACAAAAGACATATATTTTCCAGAAACATTATCATTCCGATAATTAAATATTTCTTTAACGTATTTATTGAGAATTATGCCCCCATAAGGCTGGAACACTTCTCTGTTTTTTACTTTTTGGTTTAGGTAGTCTTTTGTCTTTTGGTCTAATGGGTTCGCAATGATACTCCTATTACCCAAGGCCCTAGGCCCGCACTCCATTTTACCTCTAAATACCGCTATAATCTTGTTTCGTAATAACTCGTCTAACATAAAATCTATCGGATTTTTTATGATTGAAAATTTTATTTTATTATTTCGCAAAATATCCAATATTTCCTTTTTAGAAAATTCTGATGCCAAAAATGCAGTATCTCTATAAATCGGCATGTTATGGTAATACTTATAATGCAATGCAACCGCCGCACCAAGGCCACAACCAGCGTCATGTGGTATCGGGGGAATAAAAATGTTCTTTTTTATGAATTCGTTATTGATCTTACCGTTGGCGACACTATTTTGAGCAATTCCTCCGGTGATAATAACATTTTTATTGCTTATGTGATTTAACTGATGAAGTAAAATCTTTTCTGTAATTCTTTGTACGGCGAAAGCAATATCATAATGTTTCTGGGTCAACTGCTCATTCTTTCTTCGGTAATCACCAAACTTGGCTGTAAATTTATTACTAACCCTTTGTCCCGCGGGATGAAAATCTCTTTCCCAAATAATATTATCATTAAATTTGAATCCGCCGTTGGGGAGATATTTAACCGCACTATTAAAGTAATTAATATATGTATCAGTCCCGAGAGCGGAGAGCGCCATTACCTTCCCCTCGTCGTTCCCTCTTTTAAAACCCAGAAATTCCGTTATTGCGCCATATAAATAACCGATAGAATGCGGATCATGCTGGACAAATATTTTTTTAAAAATAATTTTTCCTTTTTTCGATTTGATTTCCGTCGCCATACCGCTTATGCCTTCACCATTGCTGTCATTTGAAAGAACGGCGCAATCTGTAAAATGTGAACTGTAATATCCATACCACACATGTGCTTGATGATGATCTACGTAATTAATTTTGACCCTAGTATTTTTTATTAATCTTTTAATAGAATTTATCTTGTTTATAAAACCAAGGAGCCAAACCGCTTCATAATAGAATCTTTTTCTCTTAATGAAAGAGGGCTTTAACAGATAGCGAATTGGATTATTATTTTGGAGGTAGCTCCGTATGCATTTTCTTGGATTAAAATAAAAAGCCACATCTGTTACATCGTCTATTTTTAATTTTGCCTGCTTTAGGCAAAAGGAAATTGCATTGGAAGGAAAGTCTCCGGTATGCTTTACGTGATTAAAGCGCTCTTCTTCGCAAAAAGCAACTACTTCGCCATTGCAAATTAGACTCGCAGAAGCATCATGATTAAAAGCGGTAATCCCCAAAATAACCTTTCTCTCCATATTTTATTCAATTAATTTAAGTTGGCGTAAATCTTTCACTAGTTGGTCCACATTTTTAAATAATAAAACATTCATTCCTAATTTTTTTGCTGGCATGAGAAAAATGTCTTTATCATCTATGTACAAACAATTTTCAGCGGGAATATTTATTTTATCCAGGAATGCTTCATAAATTCTAATATTTGGTTTGTTTATACCCACACTAAAAGAATAGGTCTCTCGGTTAAAATATTTCCTAAAATTGTATTTTCTATTAAGAAATTCAACCCTCTCTTGAATATTGCCGGATATAACGCCCAATTTATATTTTATGTGTAATTTTTTAACCAGTTCAAAAATCCCCCTTTGGGGTGTATAAAATCCATACCACAGAGTTGTAAATTCATATTTAGAAATATGTACTTTCTCTTTTAGTAGAACGTTTTCAATAATTCTCCAAAATGTATTAAACTTTATCTTACCTGTTCTTAATAAATTTGCGTTTTCCCCGTAGAAGATATCACTGAGTAGCGCTTCATTATTTAACAAATATTCTTTTCTGAGAAACTTCCGCATTCTTTTTGTCCCATTTGTAAATAACACGCCCCCTAAATCAAAAATGATAATTTTTATATTCATATTTCATACTTGTAAATTATAACCATAATTGCAATAGCTAGAATAAATCTACGATTCCCTGATTAATCTTGGTTATTTTCTTTTATTACCTACTAAATAGCAAAAGACACTACTAATAGTTATGCCTATGTCAAGGAACCGCTTTACCACTAAAAACGGTTATCACCCATTTATTGTTTAAGCGCTTTCTTGACTCTGGCCACCAGTTCCGCGGGTAGAATTTGCGTCTTGATGATGAAGTCAACGATCCCGAGTTCTTGAGCGCGAACCTTCATCTCTTTTTTCGCCAGGTTCGTGAGAATGATCACCGGGATGTTTTTTACGGCCTCATCCGCTTTCAGCTTTTCCAATATGTCCACGCCGCTCTCTTTGATAAGTACCAAATCTAAAAGTATCAGATCAGGTTGCTCGGTTTTGGCAATTTGCAGCCCCTCCGCTCCAGTTCTGGCTGAAAGGAATGTGAAGCCTTCTTTTTCGAATTTGAAGCGGTACATGAAAATTTGGTCTTTGTCGTCTTCGATGAGGAGAATTTTCGCTTTAGTACTCATATTGTTAATGCTAATTGATTATGCCTTTTTACCGTACCTAACCAATGGCAGGCTTATGTAGAAGGTCGACCCTTTACCCTCCTCACTCTCTACCCACACTTTCCCTTTGTGCCCCTCGATAATTTCCTTAACGATAAAGAGCCCCAAGCCGGAACCGTCCGTGTACATTGCCGTGGCGTTGGAGGCGCGAGCGAATTTGACGAATAATTTTGGTATTTCCGTTTTTGGAATGCCAATACCGTTGTCTGTAATCTTTACGATGACGTTGTTGACTTCCTTCGCCATAGACACCTCCACCATGCCTTTGGTTTCTCGCTGGCTGCGAGCTTCTTTGACCATCCGCGTGGATGGCGTGTACTTTAAGGCGTTGCTGATCAGATTTCCGATGGCCTGATCCAGATATTTTCTTTCTCCGATAATTTTACCCAGCGGAGCACTCGGTTTTTGCCATTTCAACTCTATTTCCCTCTGCCTGGCATCTTCTTGGCTGCTAGCAACAGCAGCATCCACCACCTCGTCAAGCTGGATTTCCGGCGAGTTGGGATGAAGCGCGAACTTCTGGCTGTCAAAATCAGAGGCCGAGAGAATGTCGTTGATAATGACTTCCAGTTTGTCTGATTTATCCTTGATGGTTTGCAGGAATTCATTTTGTTTAGTTTGGGGAAGTTTTGAGAGGTCTCCATCTAACATCATTGAAATGATCCCGCGGATTAAGGATACTGGCGTTCTTAATTGGTGCGAAGCGATATCCAAAAATTCAGACTGGGTTTTGAGCATTTTC
>JAXDCF010000072.1:0-3432 GCA_034678205.1 Patescibacteria group bacterium | reverse complement strand
AACAATACGGACAAAGTCAAAAGAACATTGCTACTACCACTCCAGATTTAGATAAAATCCGTCAAGATACTATGGCTAGATTTCAGGCTGAAATTGATGCTTGGAACGAGGTTTATGCTAGAAAAAGAGCAGAGGAAGCTCTAGCAGGACAAGGACGACTAGGACAAGGTGCGGCTATTCAGGCTCGTAGGGGTTTGCTTGGCTCTGATTTTGGTGCTGCTCAAACTGCCAACATAGAAAAATATAATCAGGCAGCGTTAAGTGCCATTGATGCTGAAAAAGCAGCTAAAATTGCCTCAATTTTGAATACAGCTAATCAGTTTGCCCAGCAAGAATATGAAAAGAAACTTGAAGCTCAACGACTTGGAGCTGAAAATTACTTGAAGTTTATTAACGAAAGTGGTGAGCGTCGTAAGAATAATACAGCTCAAATGGTTGCTTACTTATATAATCAAGGAAATTATAATCAATTAACCGATGCCCAGCTTAATCAAGTAGCTAAAGACTTGGGTATTTCAATAGAAACCTTAAAAGCAGCTTATAAGGATTATGCCAAAGCAGCCGATGCCGCAAAAGCTGAAGCACAAAATAAAGCAATTAAAGAACAGGCTGAATTAGAGGCAAAACGGGCAGGAACAGAAGCTCAAAGGGTTTCTACCGCTAAAACATTAGCAGAAATAGAAGCTATGGCAGATAAAGAAAAAGCAGATAACGAGTTAGCCCTGCTTAATAAGGGTTATACTTATGTAGCCACTCCAGCTGAAAGAGACTACCTTAAAAAACAGGGTTATAGTATAACTACTTTAAACGGAAGGACTTATGCTAAACCGCCACAAACAAAAACTATTCAAATTGGTAAATCTGATTATTTAATTACTTTTGATGAAGCTGGAAACATTATTGGAAAAACATTGCTTGGTTCGTCTGGCACTGGCACTGGCAGTAAAACTAGTTCTGGGTCAACATTTAATAAAAAACTAGCACAATCTAAAATTGAACAATTTTTCTATCAACAATCAGGTAATAGTAAAAAAGTGTCCCCAGATGATTATTATTTAGCTAAACAAGCTTGGGTTGAAGATGGTGGAAAAGAAGAGGATTTTGATACTATTTTTTATAAAAGATTATATACTCACCCAGCACTAAATAGATAAAATTATGAACGCCATAGACGCCTTATTACAAGGAAAAAAGGGGGTAGTGGCTACCAAAAAAACAGGAAAAGTAAGTGCAATAGACCAATTATTACAAAAAAAACCAGTTAAACCGACAATTCAGCCAGTTAAAACAACACTACCAACACAGCAAAATTATATTAAAGCTACACTACCAAAAGATTTAGGTGGTGGTTCTTATTATCTCCAAAGGGGTGAACCAAACAAGCTAATTACCCCAGAAGCTACTAAAACTTATGGAAGCTTAAAGCCCAAAACAGGACAAGAGAGAGACCATTTTATTGCTCAATCATTAGGCGGTGCATCAGATGACTATAATCTTAATTATGTCCCCGCTGAAGTTAATCAAGCGTGGGCAAAAATTGAAAGCAAAAATCTTAATGCCTATAAGCGAGGTGAAATTAGCTTACCCCAAGCTAGATTAAATGTTTTGAAAGAAAAACAGGAGTGGCTTATGAAGCAAAAGGGTATAAGCCAAAGCGTTAAGGATAATTTAATTTATACCGCCAAAGACCCAGTTAATCCAGTAAATACTGCTAGGGCTGTTCTAAAAATGGTAAAGAGCCCTGTATCGTTGGTTAAAGAATACGCTAAGGCGATTATGCCAAAAACAACGGCTGAATTAGAAACCCAAATAGAAGCTCAAAAGAAATCAAATCAACCGATGAGATTTGAAGTTGGTGCTGGTATGTCTAATGTAGAAAAAGTATTACCTGGACCAAGAATATCTACCCTAGAAGCCATACAACAAGGAGCTCAAATAGAACCAGTTCAGGCAGGAGAAGCCCCTCAAGTATCGCCAGTAAGACAAGCCCAGCAAGTTGTTCGTAAGCCAGACCTTTCTCCTGAAAAACCATCTGCCATTGATAAATTATTATCTGGGGTTTCTGCTGTAGGTGGTGCTATCCGTGCCTCATCTGTTGCCGCTTCATTGCCAATTAGTTTAACTGCCAATGCTTTTTCTAAAGAGAAGCTTCCAGCCAGAGATATTATTGAAGCCACATCTAAAATGATAGAAGATGAAATGAGGGAGGGTGGAACAGCTAGCACTGCCAAAGGAGCACAATTATATTTAGCCAGTAGGGGTATTGGAAAATATGGCGGTGAAGATGTTAATGTTGGTGATATTGCTGTCTTATCCTTAATTGGATTAGGAGATATTATTGGCGACCCAGTATTTTATTTTGGAGCAATTAAACCAGCCCTAAATCAATTAAAGTTTAATTTAGAATATAAAAAGGTTGGTCAGGTTGGTCTAAAAGCTAAACCTGGAGTTAAAATAACAAATCCGCAAAAATCAATTATAGATGTTGGCGATGACTTAAAAATGGTAATTGACCTTAAAGCCAAGAAAGTAATTCTTAAAGGTTATGCTAAAAGAGGGGTTAAAGTAACTCTTAAAGGTTATGCTAAAAGAGGGGTTACTGGAAAACCAATTAACGAAAAAGCAATAGTTAATGTTGCTAATAATATCTCTGAACAGGTTGGTGTTCCAATATCAAGCAAAGTTGTAGGCAATGATATTGTTTTATCTGCTGGAAAGGGAGCTATGGCTAATGTTAGTAAAACCACAAAGCCGATTGTATCACCAGAAATTCCAGCCAAACCATCAGTAGAAATTCCTGTTAAATCACCAGAACCTCAAATTAAGCCACAGGAGGCTCGTGGTGAAGTTTTACCACCAGAGACGAAAGTATCGTCTAAAGTAAAATCAAGCGAAATTGACCAGATTAAAGAAGAAAAACCAATTCCAAAAGAACTTGAACCGTTAGCAGAAGAAGCGAGGAAAATTGCTGTAAAATATCCAAAAACAGAAGAAGGAATTAAAAAGGGCGCAGAGGAACTTATAGAAAGTATTTATGATAAAGCAAGCAAAAATAAAATGTCGCTTCAGGGGTGGGATTGGGATAAAGAAACGGGCGTAAAAAGATATATAATTGATTTTCCATTTAAAAAAGGTGCTATAGAAACCGAATATGAAGTTACGATTGATAAACCAATAGCTGAAGATAACTATAAATTATCAATAAGAAGAAAAGGAGAATTTTTATCAAATTTTGACTTAAAAAACATAAATCTCAAATTAGATGATTATGTGGACAAACAGCTTTTTGACGGCAAAGAAATTATTTACTCAAATTTAAAAAGTGCATTAAACAAGGTTAAAGAATTGTTTCCACAAGCGAAGGAAAAACCATTGGAAATATTTTTTCTTCTTACAGAACCATCTCAACTCACCGATTTCTATAACCAAGCC
>JAXDCF010000071.1:0-2911 GCA_034678205.1 Patescibacteria group bacterium | reverse complement strand
AATTATTTTGCAATTTTCCTAAAAATGATTGAAGGGATAGAAGTTAAAAATTATTTAGAAGGGTTTAACACAAAATATGTTTTTCCATTTTTTTGATAACTAAAACCAAGATTGCTTTCAAAAACATTTAAATTATCAATATTCTCATACGGGCCGTATTCTGTATTATTCAGATTAACTTTCCACCCACCTTCTGTTTGATAAATAAATCCAAATTTTTTTCCATCCATAGAAATCGATTTTACTGCTTGAAATGGACCATATTCTTTATTATTAATATTCACCCAAACTTTAGCATCTTTTTGATAAACATAACCATAACTCTGATCTGTAATCGCTAAACCCATAATTGCCTGATAAGGACCATATTCTTTATTATTAACAACCACTTGCCAGCCATTATTTTTTTGATAAGCATATCCATATTTTTTATCAGCCACGGTTATTAAAATTGGATTACTTTCATAAGGCCCTTTTTTCGCTCCATTTACTTCTACATACCATTTTCCATTTTCTGTATAAATTACTCCATAACTTTTATCAGAAAGGCTTGTTTGGATAAACCCAAACGAAGATTCAAAAGTTTTATTTTTCGTAATTCCACCTAAACTATTTCCACCAAGCCAAATACTCAAAATAATTATTATTACTATGGTTAGCAAAACAAGAATACATCCGATAATGATTTGTACAATTGGAATTTTTTTCTTTTTTTTTGCTTGTTCTGCGAATGGGTTGTTTATTATTTCTTCCATATTATATAATTTATAAATTATTATTATTCTATTTCGCCATTAGCGCTATATTTAACTACAAAAACATCTGTACTTCCATGACTAGTTAAATTAAGCGATTCCGTAGAGTTAAAATTAACATTTTCATAAAAATAACCTGTAATAATGGGATTATTATCTTTATCTATAACTAAGCTTTCCGTAGATTGGGACTCGCTTTCCAAAGATACAGATCCACCCGTGTTGATTGCCCATAAATAATCTCCACCAGAAGAATATTTAACTAAAAAGCCATCGCTAGACAATCCATCACTAATAGAAATCAGGGCCTTTGCTTCTTTTCCAGTATTAAAATAAGAAATTGTTTTAAATGATCCAGTCAAATATAAATCTCCGAAATTATCTAATTTTATTCCTGTAGATCGCTCTGATTTTGCTCCCCCAAAACTTTTCGCAAAAATTATTTTTCCAAGATTATCCATTTTTACAAAAAAGACATCGCTTTCTCCATGACTAGTTAAATTTTTACCCATAGCCATTGTTCCCGAAAAAATCCCAGATAAATAAAGGTCTTTATTTTTATCAATCTCCAATCCATTGATTGCTGGCATATCGTTGCCTTCTCCTCCCCATTGTTTTACAAAAATAAAATTAAAATCATTATCATATTTAGCTAAAAATATATCAAAATCATCGTCTGAAAAAATAGAAGCTTTAGTATTTTTATTATTCTTTAAATCAAAATTGCTTTTTCCTATAAAATAACCTGTTAAATAAACATCGCCTTGATCGTTAACCTGGATTGCAGATGATTCATCTCGCGTAGCACCTCCAACTACACCCCCACTAAGATATGCTCCATCTAAACCATACTTAGCCAAAAAAACATTCCTTACTTTTGGATGACTGCTAAAAGTATTATTCTCGGTTGATTGATTTGGATCGTCTAAATTAATAGATTCATCAAAAACTCCAGTTAAATAAAGATTGTTGCCCTTAATCGCTATACTTCTCGGTTCTTCAAATCTTAAATCATTATCTGTGAATGGTATTTTTTCTGGATTGCCTATTTTTTTAGCCCATTGAAATTTTCCATCATTATTATACTTAGCTAAAAAAATATCTCTCCCAGTTTCTGCATCCAAATTATTTTCTACACTTAAATCAGGATTAAAATCTGCCAAACCACTAAAATAACCGGTCAAATAAAGATTGCCGTCCCCGTCCATTTTTAAATCAATGGGCATATCCTTTCCAGAAGAACCAATACTAAAACCCCATATTAATTTTTTTTCTGGAGAATATTTGGCAACATAAATATCAATCGCACTATTAATTAAAGAATTGCCCACAGAAGAAACCTCGCTCAATCCACCAGTAACATCTAAATTAATTGTTCCTTGAAAATATCCCACGCTATAAAGATTACTATCGTTATCAACCGCAATTATTTTTCCTGCATCGTATTTATCTCCTCCTAAAGCAAAAGAAAAATTAGAGCTCTTCTTTTCTTCTCCATTAACAATATTTTGAATTGTATTTATGATTTCGGGATTATTCTCAGATAAAGCAACAGAAAGATTGGATTGAAAAATATTTATATTTTTATTTTCTAAAATATCATATCCAGCGTAAAAACAAAAAAATGTAAAAATAAACATCAATAAGGGGACGTTTCTTTTAGTAGTTTTTATTCCCCATCCCAAAAATGAAAAAGTAATTGCCAAAACCAAAAAACCTATCAGGACTAAAGTCCAAATCTTTAAATCAAAAAAACCAGGCCATATCTTATATTCAAAATAAGAAGCCAATAAAATTACTGCCAAATCAACGAAAACCCCGGCAGTAAAGAAACCAGATAAAAATTTAGCAATTTCTCTTTTTTCCATAATTTATATCTTTATTATACATCATTTTGCTTATATTAATCAACTGTTTTCATTGGTTTTTTAAAAGGACTTGCTCTTTTTAAAAGGATAAGGTATTTTAGAGATACAATAAAATTCAAAAATATGCTAAACAAAACAAAATTTAACTTAGTTTTTTCTTTTTCTGCTTTTGGTCTTTTTTTTGCCTCTGTGGCCAAAGCGGTTTGTCCGGTCTGCACAGTTGTTACAGCGGCTGGATTGGGCCTAGCTCGCTGGTTAAAAATAGATGATACCATCACTGGTCTTTGG
>JAXDCF010000070.1:0-4177 GCA_034678205.1 Patescibacteria group bacterium | reverse complement strand
TAAAGAATTGGATTAAGAAAGTTTTGCACAAGTAAAAGCATTCGGGATTACCGGTCCAAAAACAAAAACAAGGGAATCTTTCCCTTGTTTTTGTTTTGCTTTGCCTCGCCGTAGCCACATACCGTATGGTATTGTGGCGAAGGCGGATTAGTCCTTGCCACAATTTTTATTGGAGCACTTTGTTTTTTTATTTTTTTCAACTATTAATGAACCACAGCTTTTACATTTTTCTCCAGTGGGCTTGTCCCATAAAGCAAAATCGCAATCTGGCCACTTAGAGCAACCATAAAATAATTTACCCTTTTTGGTTTTTTTGCCAATTATTTCACCTTGTTCGCATTTTGGGCAAACAATGCCAGTTTTAATAATTTTACTTTCTAAGGGTTCAGTATGTCGGCAGTCCGGAAATCCTGTGCAAGCTAAAAATTTACCAAATCGGCCAAATTTAATAGCCAAGGGTTTACCACATTTTGGGCAATTTTTGTCTGTTAATTCTGCTTCTACTTTTTTCTTTTCTACTTCAGTGTATTTAGTTTCTAAGTTTTTTGAAAACGGTTTATAAAATTTTTCTAAAACTTGGGTCCATGGTTCTTCTCCTTGCGCTATTTTATCTAACTCTTTTTCCATTTTAGCTGTAAATTTTATATCTACTATTTCGGGAAAATGATTAACCAACAATTCGTCTACCATAATTCCAATTTCTGTTGGCGCAAATCTTTTATCCTCGTTTTTTTGAACATAATTTCTATCTTGGATAGTAGAAATAATTGGTGCATAAGTAGATGGACGGCCAATTTCATTAGCTTCTAACTCTTTGATTAGTGCTGCTTCGGTATATCTAGCAGGGGGTTGGGTAAAGTGTTGTTCGGGTTTTAGTTTTATTAAATCCAAAATTTCTTTTTCGTTTAAATTTGGTAATTCTTTTTCTTCGTATTTTAAAGGATAAATTTTTAGAAATCCGTCAAATTTTAAAGTAGATCCATTAGCCTGAAAAACATAATTGCTACCAGCTTGAATTTCCACACGGAGCGAATCAAAAATTGCAGCCTTCATTTGACTAGCAACAAATCGAGACCAAATTAATTTATAAAGTTTAGCTTGCCTTGGCTCTAATTTTAATTTTTCCGGAGTATTTTCTACATTGGTAGGACGAACAGCTTCGTGGGCTTCTTGGGTTCGTCCTTTAGCTTTAAATTTTCTGGTTGTGCTAGGATAATAATTATTTCCAAATCCTTGAATAATAAAACTTTTAGCCATTGCCAAGGATTGGCTACTCAAATTAAGAGAATCGTTACGATGATAAGTGATAAAACCTTTTTCGTATAAATCTTGCGCTACGCGCATAGTTATTTTTGCCGGAAATTTCAATTTTTTAGATGCTTCTTGTTGCAAAGTAGAAGTAGTAAAAGGAGGGAGGGGATTTCTAGCGGTTTCTTTTTTCTCAATTTTTATAATTTTATAATCCGCGCCTTTTAGCTCTTTTAAAATATCTTCGCTTTCTTTTTTAGTTTTAATCCCAAGTTTTGGGATAGGTTTATTTTTTATTTTACTTAAAAAAGCTTCAAATTCAGCTGTTTCCTTTTGTTTTTTTAAGATAGCAGCGATAGACCAGTATTCTTCTGGTTTAAAAGCTTTAATTTCATTTTCTCTTTGCACAATTAAGCGAACAGCTACAGATTGAACCCGTCCAGCTGATAAGCGTTTAGCTATTTTTTTCCATAAAAATGGAGAAAGTTTATAGCCCACAATTCTATCTAGTGCGCGTCGAGCTTGCTGGGCATTTATTAAATCCAAATTTAATTCCATGGGATGTTCTAATGCTTCGTTAATCGCGGATTTAGTGATTTCATGAAAAGTAATTCTTTTAAAATTATTTTTCTTTTTTAAATCAAGTGCTTCCATTAAATGCCAAGAAATGGCTTCACCTTCACGGTCAGGATCAGTGGCCAAATAAATATAATCGTTTTTGGCCAATTCTTTTTTAAGTAAAGTAACATTTTTTCTGGCCTTAGTGGGGATAACATATTTAATTTTAAAATCATTTTCAACATCAATTCCCAATTCGCTTTTCGGTAGATCTCGAATATGTCCATACGAAGATAGCACCGTGTAATTGGCACCCAAAAAGTTTTTTAAAGTTTTTGCCTTAGTAGGACTTTCTACAATGATTAAATCCATAAATTTGAGGCGAGGATAAATATTTACTTTCTAATTTCTATTTAGGGAAAAAGTATTATCACCCAAATCAATAATTTTATTTTTTATTTCTAAAGTAGCAAGCGCGCTCATTATTTTTTGAGCTGGCAAGCCGGTGGCCTTGATTAGATTTTCTATGTCCAATGATTTTTCAGATAAAATTTCTATAATTTTTATTTCTTCTGTGTTGCAATCTAGGGTAGGTTTATCATTTTTAATAATATTTGGCAAATAGTTAATTTGGAGCTCTTTTAAAATATCTTCCGCTGTTTCTGTTAACTTGGCGCCATTTTTAATTAAATTATGCGTTCCTTTAGAAAGAGGAGAGTGAATATTGCCTGGAAGAGCAAATATTTTTTTACCTTGTTCAAGCGTGTTTTGAGCAGTAATTAAAGATCCTGATTTTTCTCGCGCTTCTATTACTAAAGTTCCAAGGGATAGGCCAGCAATTAATCTATTTCTTTGAGCAAAGGCATAGGGTTGCGTTTTAACCCCTGCTTCATATTCGGAAATAATTAAGCCATCGTTTGCTAAAATTTCGTAAGCTAAAGAAAGGTTTTTCTTGGGATAAAAACTTTTTTGGTTTATGGCAGTGCCCAAAACCGCAATAGTCCTTTTTTTATTTTTTACCGCTGCTAAGTGAGCGTAGGTATCAATTCCTTCTGCTAATCCAGAAACAATCGTAAGGTTTGCGTGGCTTAAAGCAGAACAAATTTCTAAACAGCATTCTTGTCCATATTTTGAACAAATCCTTGCTCCAACTACAGCCAAACAATCTTCTTTTTTAAAAAGTTTTCCGCAATAATATAATTCTTTTGGCGGGTTTTTAATTGTTTTTAGAGAAATAGGAAAAAACTCATCATCAATTGATATTTTTTTTACTTCAAAATCCATTACTTGTTTTTTGTTAAATAGGAAATTATAAGTTCAATTGTTGCTTGGATAGATTCTTTAATCACTGGAATTTCTTCATTAGTAAAATTTTTTAATACCACGCTTTCAAGCCCTTCTTTTTTTACCGCTGCTTCATAAAGAGGATCTTTAGAATTAATACCCACACGAAAGCGAGTAAATTTTTTGTTTTTTAATTCGTCAATGATTGATTGGATGCCTTTATGTCCAGCCGAATTTGCTTCTTGGCTAATTTTTATTTTTCCCAAATCTACATCGGCCTCATCTTGAACTACATATATATCCTCTGGTTTTATCTTAAAGTAATGAACCGCAGCTTTTACAGCTTTTCCAGATTCATTCATAAAGGTTTGGGGTTTTAAGAGTATAACTTCGTTTTCAGCAAAAATTCCTTGTGAAATCATTGCATTGTATTTTTTTGAAAGCTCAAAACATGGAAATCCAACCAGTTCATTTAATTCATCCAAAACCATAAATCCAATATTATGACGAGTATTTTTGTATTGTTCTCCTGGATTGCCCAGGCCTATTATTAAAATCATATCTTGATTATACTTTTTTTAATTGATTTTGGCAAAATTTTGTTATTCTTAGCGGCTTGTCAGAAGCCCTTTTTTAATGTATATTATTACCTAATGGAACCTAAAACAATATTTAACAATCTTTGGGATATCGTAAAATTAGCAGTTTTGGCAGCGTTAATAGTTATACCTATTAGATTTTTTGTTTTTCAGCCATTTATTGTTAATGGCCAATCAATGGAGCCAAATTATCATTCCGCTGACTACCTTATTATAGACGAGGTTTCTTATAGATTTAATGATCCCAAGCGAGGAGATGTGGTTGTATTTAAATATCCTAAAAATACAAGCATTAAATATATAAAAAGAATCATAGGTTTGCCAGGCGAAACTATTGAAATTAGAAATAAAGAGGTTTTTATTACTAAAGATGGATCAACTGCTAAATTAGACGAAAGTGCTTATTTATCCGCTGATACTTACGAGAATTGGAAAAGAATGACCGATTACCCCTTAACTACCTTAGGAGAGGGGCAATATTTTGTAAT
>JAXDCF010000069.1:0-9222 GCA_034678205.1 Patescibacteria group bacterium | reverse complement strand
GGATGGGGTAAAAAAGGGCTTTCCTGTAATTTTACAAAATAAGATACTTTTGGGTAAGATAGTGGATGTTTATCCAAATTTTTCAAGAGCAATTTTAATTTCTAGTTTGGAGAGTATAATCGATGTACAGATTCAAGATAGTTCTAATTTTGCTTTAGCCAAAGGACAAGGAAATCAAAAAATTATTTTAGATATGTTTCCCAAGGATCAAGAATTAGAATTAGGTAAGTTGGTAACAACTTCTGCCTTAGGAGGTATCTATCCTTCTGGTATGGTTGTTGGAACAATTGGAGCTGTTAATTCCGTTGATAGTGAACCATTTAAGAAAGCAGAAATAAGCTCAGCTTATAATTTAAATACGATAAATAAGGTTTTCATAATAAAAAATATAACTCTTATTAATGAATAGAAAAACAATTATAATTTTTTTGTTAGTTGGAATCTTTTTTTATTTTTTAAATCTTATTCAGATGAGCTTTTTGTCATTTTTTAAATTTCCTCTCTGGCAGATAAATTTTTCTATATTATTAACAATCGTAATTTGTTTGTTGGAGGAATCGCAAAAATTAATAGGTATTTTTTGTGCTTTTTGGACAGGATTATTTTTAGATTTATATTTTGGTTCAAATCTTTTTGGTATTTTTACGATTTCTTTTCTTTTACTTTCAGTTATTATAAAACTTGCCCTATACAAATATGTTAAACTTTCGCCGTGGCAATGGCTATCAAAAATTCAAAGTTAAACGATTTGGCCGAGACATTGAAACCGAGGATATTTTTTTAGACGCAGCAATTCAAAAAAATAAAAGAGTCAAAAGCCCGGGGTATGGAAAAATCGAAACTGCGCTTTCACAGAAAACGCTTGGTTTAGTTTTGGGAGTTTTTATTAGCACAATCTTATTTTTTGGTGCATTAACTTTATATTACCAAGTTTTTCAATATGATTATTATTCGGAAAAATCAGAAAGAAACAGATATATTTCAAGTATAATTCAAGCAGAGCGAGGTATAATTTATGATAAAAATTTTAAACAATTGGTTGGCAATGAACAGGCCTTTTCTTTGGTTTGTGATTATTCAAATTTAACCGATAACGTAGATTTATTAAATAAACAAGTAAACGAGATTTCTAAAATAATTGGCGTTTCTGCTGAAGAGTTTAAACAAAAAATAGAAGAAAAAAGAAAAAAAACCAATGAATCAGCTGTTATTTACGAAAATTTAGAGCTAACTAAAGTGATTGTTTTGGAAACAAGAAAAGAAGAATTGAGTGGTTTTTCTATAAAAAAAGAAACGGCACGCAATTATACCAATGCCGAAGATTTTTCTTTACTTTTGGGTTTTGTTTCTCGCGATAGCAAGGCGGGCCAATTGGGTTTAGAAAAACAATATGATGATTATTTAAAAGAAACTCCTGGAATATTTCAAAAAGAACGTGATTCTAAAACAGACGAAATAAAAGAGGTGATGCTCAAAGCACCTGAGCCAGGCGACAATTTACTTTTAAATATAGATATGGATTTACAAAAAAAGATTGCCGAATTTTTAAAAGCTGATTTGGAGCAATTTAAGGCTAAAGCAGGAAGTGTGGTTGTAGTTAATCCAAATGATGGCGCGGTTTTATCTTTGGTGAGCTTTCCTTCTTATGATAGTAATATTTTCTCAAGAACATTGTCAGCAGACGAATATAATAAAATGATGCAAAGCAGTAGTACGTCTTTTTATAATCGGTCAATTGCTGGTGAGTATCCAATTGGTTCAACAATAAAACCAATGATTGCTTCGGCCGCACTTCAAGAAGGTGTTATTACCTCAAAAACAATTATTAACGATAATGAAGGAGGGATAAAGCTTTCAGACGGAACTTTTAAAAAAGATTGGGCAACGCATGGGCTAGTTGATTTAAATAAAGCCATTGCTGAATCATGCGACACTTATTTTTATATTGTTGCTGGAGGTTATCAAGGGTTTAAGGGCTTGGGTATTAATAGAATTGATTCTTATTTAGATTCTTTTGGTTTGGGTAAAAAAACAGAAATTGATATTCCAGGAGAAACAGCTGGATTTATTCCTACCCCAGAATGGAAAGAAGAAAAAACAGGTGTTGGTTGGTATCCGGGAGATACTTATAATATTAGTATTGGACAAGGATATATGAAAGCAACTCCTTTGCAATTAGCCATGGCCACATCTTCAATTGTAAATGGTGGAAACTTATATAAGCCACAATTAGTGAATAGTATTTTAGATAAAAATAATAATGTAATAGAAAAATTTGAGCCAGAAGTTTTGAATACACTTTCCGTTGATCCTGTCTATTTAGAACAAGTAAAAACAGCGATGAGACAAACTGTGTCTTCTGATAAGGGTACGGCTAGGGGCTTACAAGCAATGCCTGTCACTTCGGCTGCAAAAACTGGAACTGCAGAAACTAGCAGATCATACACTTATCACAATCTAATTACCTTGTTTGCTCCTTATGAAAACCCAGAAGTAGTGATAACTATTGTAGTAGAAAGCGTGCCATACGAAACTGGGGTAGCCAATTTATTAGCTCGTCAAATTATGAGTTATTATTTTGATCCTGATAAAGATAAGCCAGTAGAAGAAACTGAAACAGAAAATATTGATGAAAATACAGAAACTGAGGAAGATATCCCAGAGGTTTTACCAGATGGAGAAGGGATATAAATTATAAAAACAAAGGATACAATAAAAAGTAGATTTGACAGATAGGGTATTTATGATATGCTTATCTCAATAAAAAAATACACAGGTTTCCTGCCTATTTTTTTTAAATTAAAACAGTAAAATATAGTAAAAATTTATGGATAGTAAATATTTAACCAAAGATGGTTTAGAAAAACTTAAAAAAGAATTAGAGCATTTAAAGAAAGATGAAAGAATCAAAATAGCCGAAGAATTAAAAGAAGCTATTTCTTTTGGAGATTTATCTGAAAATGCAGCCTATGATGAAGCTAAAGAAAATCAAGCCTTTTTAGAAGGAAAAATAGTTGAATTAGAAAAGCTTATCAATAGCGCTAAAGTGATTGAAGAAAATAACGGAAATCATGGCTGGGTTCAGGTGGGTTCTTTTGTAGTTTTGGATGATGGAAAAAATAAGGAAGAGTATCAGATCGTTGGAGAGGAAGAAGCTAATCCAATGGAAAAAAGAATTTCTTTTAAATCACCTTTAGGCCAATCCTTAATGAATAAGCCAAAAGGCGCAAGCGTAGAAATTAAAACTATTAAAGGATCAATTTTTTATAAAATTATTGCAATTAAATAAATTTTGGCTTTTGGCTAGGTAGCGTATTGTTTCTAATACTTGGTAATCCGCACCTTAAGGGTGCGGATTTTGATTTGCTTTCGTGCCTTAATTTTGTTATTATTAAGAAAATTAATATAATAATATTTATATGTCTACAGTTGAAGAGATAAGAAAGAATCGTTTAGAAAAATTAAAAAAAATAGAATTAGAACGAGGAAATGCCTATCCAATTGAAACCAAAAGAACTCATGAAATAGCTTCGGTTTTGAGTGATTTTGTTAATTTGGCCAAAAAAGAAGAACAGGTTGTTTTGGTTGGTAGGATTAAAACAATTAGATCTCACGGAGCTCTTTGTTTCCTTGATTTTGAAGACGGCACCGGTAAATTACAGGCATTTTTAGCTAAAGATAAAGTGGGAGAAAAGAATTACGAATTTTTTGTTGAAAACTTTGATATTGGCGATTTTATACAAATAACCGGAAATTTATTTGAAACTAAAAGAAAGGAAAAAACAATTCAAGTTTCGGAATATAAAATACTTTGTAAATCATTAAGGCCTTTACCAGAGAAATGGCATGGATTAAAAGATGTAGAAGAAAGATTTAGAAAAAGATATTTAGATTTGCTTTTTTCTCCAGAAACAAAAGAAAAATTTATTATCCGTTCAAATTTTATTAAAGAACTTAGAAATTTCTTAAATAACAAGGGTTTTTTAGAAGTAGAAACTCCTATTTTACAATTGCTTTACGGTGGCGCAAGGGCCAAGCCATTTAAAACCCATATCAATGCTATGGATTTAGATGTATTTTTGCGTATTTCGCCAGAATTGTATTTAAAACGTCTTTTAGTTGGTGGATTTGAAAAGGTTTATGAAATTGGCAAATGTTTTAGAAATGAAGGGGTGGATAAATTCCATAACCCGGACTTTACTATGATAGAATTTTACTGGGCTTATGCAGATTATAAGCAATTGATGAAATTAACCGAAGAATTGTTAACAGAAATTTTAAAAAAAGTAATTGGTCAAGTAAAAATAAATTACGATAATCAAGAAATAGATTTTGGTGGAGAATATGAACGCATAGAATTTTTTGCCTTACTTGAAAAATACACCAATATTAAATACGAAGAGTTAAATGAAAAAGGCTTATACGAAAAAGCAATTGCTTTGGGAATTGATATTCCAGATGGAGCAGATAAAGCCAATATAGCAGATGAGATCTATAAAAAATATTGTCGTCCTAAGATTATTCAGCCAACTTTTGTAATTCATCATCCGCTTGGATTCCAACCCTTGGCTAAAGGATTGGAAAATGATAAATTGGCCAGCTTTCAATTAGTGGTGGCGGGTGCGGAAATAATTAATGCGTTTAGTGAATTAAATGACCCAACCGAACAATCAGAACGTTTAAAAACACAAGAAAAGCTATTTAAACACGGATTTGAGGAAGCTCAAAGGTCAGATGACGATTTTGTAGAAGCCTTGGAATATGGAATGCCTCCAGCTGCTGGTTTTGGAATGGGCATAGACCGCATTGTTTCTATGATCACTGATTCCGGTTCATTAAGGGAAGTAATTTTATTTCCTTTGATGCGAGATAAAGAATAATTTAAATTTTTAAATATGTTAGATATTAAATTTATCAGAGAAAACACAAACCTAGTCAAAGAAGCTGTTCGTAAGAAAATGGTTGATTTTGATGTAGATTATTTACTTAAAATTGATCAAAAGAGAAAAGAAATGATGCAATCTGTAGAAGAGCTTAACAAACTAAAAAATCAGGCTAATAAAGAAATTCAACAAGCCAAAGATGAAGAAGCTCGTAAAACAGTAATTGCTCAAATGCAAGAATTGGACAGAAATTCAGACAATAGAGAACAAGAATTTAAAAAACTAGATGAGGAATTTAAGAAATTAATGCTTTTAGTTCCAAATATTCCAGATGAATCTGTACCAGAAGGAAAATCAGATGTGGATAATGTTGAAGTTAAAAAATGGGGAAAAATTCCACAATTTAAATTTACCCCTAAAGACCATCTCCAATTGGCCCAAAGTTTGGATTTAATTGATTTTGAAAGAGGGGCTAAGGTTTCTGGTTTTAGAGGATATTTTCTAAAAAATCAAGGGTTCTTGATTTGTATGGCAATTTGGCAATATGCGCTAGATTTATTAATTAAAAAGGGATTTACGCCCATAGGTGCGCCAACAGTGGTAAAGGAAGATGCTATGACTGGTACGGGTTATTTACCACAAGCCAAAGATGAAGTTTATGCCACAACTGATGGAATGTATTTAGTTGGTACTTCGGAAGTACCGCTAATGAGTTATTACGCAGACGAAGTTTTAAATGAAAAAGATCTTCCCATAAAATATGCTGGCTTTTCTGCTTGCTATAGAACTGAAGTTGGAAGTTATGGAAAAGATGCACAAGGAATTTTTAGAGTGCACGAATTTATGAAAATAGAGCAAGTAATTTTATGTAAAAACGATAAAAATGAATCAATTAAACTACACGAAGAAATCACTAAAAACGCAGAAGAAATCTTGCAAGGACTTGGCTTGCCTTATCATGTAGTTTTAAATTGCGCTGGCGATCTAGGTCTTGGCCAGGTTAAGAAATATGATATTGAGTGTTGGGTGCCAACTCAAAATAAATATCGCGAGACACATTCTTCTTCTTATTTTTTTGATTTTCAAACTAGGCGTTTGAATATTAAATATAAAAATAAAGAAGGAAAAAATGAATACGCATATTCGCTTAATAATACTGGAATTGCTACTCCAAGAATATTAATGCCTTTATTAGAAAATAATCAGCAAGCTGATGGGAGTATAAAAATTCCAAAAGTATTACACAAATATTTAGGATTTAAAGAAATTAGACCTCCAAAAAGTAAATAATTCTTATAATGGAGAATAGAAAAATCATTATTGACGGGCTTGAGATAAATTATACGGATGTCGGAAACGGAGAGCCGGTTTTAATTTTGCATGGTTGGGGAATGGGCAGTTTTTATTGGCAGCCAATTTCAGAAAAATTGTCACAAGCTGGTTTTAGGGCAATCGCAGTTGATTTACCAGGATCTGGAGAAAGTAGTGAGCCAAAAGAAATCTGGGGTAATAACGAATATGTTGATTTTATTTTAAATTTTATTTCAAAGATTGGCATTAAAGAATTTCATTTAATTGGTCATTCTTTTGGTGGCGCTTTGGCTGTAAAAATAGGCGCTAATTATCCCGAAAAATTAAAAAAGATAGTTTTATGCGATGCAGCTTTTATTAGGGAAGAGCGGTTAAATTTTAGGCAAAAAGCTTCTAGATTTATTGCTGGTCTTGCGCCTGAATGGGCCAAAAGATTGGCTTTTTATCCTTTTTTAGAAAAAACTATTTATCGCTTAGCTGGGGTGACGGATTATTATAGGGCCAGTTCAACTATGAGAGAGATATTTAAAAAAGTAGTGAGTGAAGATATGTCTAATTTGGCTACTAAAATTAAGAACCCCTGCTTAATTATTTGGGGTGAAAATGATTTAGCCACTCCGTTAAAAGATGGGATTGTTTTAAATAATTTAGTTAAAAATTCAGAGCTTAAAGTAATTTTAGGAGTAGGGCACAATCCTTACCGCCGAAAACCAGAAGAATTTTTTGAAGCAGTTAATTTATTTTTAAAAAAATAATATTTTTGTTTAATGATGTATAGTTCTTGGCTATTTACCACAATCGGCTTAGTAGTTTTATTATTATGGCTTTTGACTAGAATCAAGGCAAATTTATTTTGGCTTTATCTCTGGCAAATGAAAAATTACCATATTGGGAGGTTTTTAGCTCACTTCAGTACAAATTCTGGTAAAAAATTACTCTTTAATGCTCCAATTTTTGCAAAGATAATCTTGCTTACAGGATTTATATTTTTATTTTGTATTGTTTTTTTTAATTTAGATTTTAATCTATTTGGTTTAAATTATGAAATCGATGTTTTGATTTTATCCATAGTTTTCCTGATATATCTTTTGGAAGGTCTCTATGCTTTATTTTCTTTGGTTAGGAAGAAAGCCAAATTACCAGAATTTACTTCTAAAGTTTATTTTCTTTTACCTATTGTTTTTATGCCTGTTATAATGGTGACTATTTTTTTAAGCACAATTTTTATTGAGCGAATAGATCGGGCTATTACTTATAACACTTTACCGGTTTTTATTTTTTCTAGCTTAATAATTTTATTGGTTGACTTATTAACTCCCTTGATTGTTTCTTTTATTGTTTTGATTTTACAGCCCATAAATTTAATTATGAGAAATAGGATTATTAAAAAAGCAATTCTCAAAAGAAAAAGCTTAGAAAATTTATTAACCATTGGTATTACTGGTAGTTATGGAAAATCATCGGTGAAAGAGTTTTTAAAGACCATCCTTTCGGAATCATTTAAGGTTGTTTCTACGGAAAAAAACAAAAATTCGGAAATGGGTATTTCTGAAATTATTTTAAGTGCTGTTAATGAAAATCACGAAATTTTTATTTGCGAAATGGGCGCTTATAACCGTGGAGGGATTAAACTGCTTTGCGAAATTGCTAAACCCAAAATTGGTATTTTAACTGGCATTGGCAATCAGCATTTAGCCACTTTTGGTTCGCAAAAAAATATTGTTCAAGCTAAGTTTGAATTAATTAACTCATTACCAGCAGAAGGTTTGGCAGTTTTAAACTGGGATTCCGAATTAATTAGAAATAATTTTAAATCTGATAAAAATTTTATAAAATATGGGCTCAAAGAAAAAGAGGATATTTGGGCCGAAGAAATTAAAATAGAAAAATTCAACCTTTCCTTTGTTGCCACTTTTAAAACTGGAGGTAAAATACAAGTTAAGCTTGATTTAATTGGAGAACAAAATATTCCTAATCTTTTGGCTGCAATTGCAATTGCCAAGCGATTAGGAATGGAAAACGAAGAAATTTTAAGTGGTTTATCAAAAATAAAACAACAAGGTTTAGAGATTATTAAAAATCAAGATGGTGTTTATATCGCTAATTCTACTTATTCTGCTAATACTAACGGTGTTAAGGCGCATCTAGATTATTTAAAGCTCTGGGATAGTCAAAAGATTTTTATTATGCCATCTTTAATTGAGCTGGGGCGAGACGCCAGAAAATCACATTATGAAATGGGAATGGAGATTGGAAATATATGCGATTATTTAATTGTTACTACGGCTGATTATTTTAAAGATTTAAAGCGTGGAATTATAAAATCCAAAATGAAACCAGAAAATATCTTTTTAATTGAGAATGTAGAATCCCAATTTAAAAAAATAAAAGAGATAGCCAAATCAAAAGATATAGTTTTTTTAGAGGGCAGAGTTTCAAATTATTTAATTAGAAAACTAAATTTAAAATAAAATTTTTTCTTTGCGGAATTAATTTAATAGGGTTCACCCTGTTAAATAAAATTTAAGCTTTGGCTTAAATTTTAGCTAATTTTGCAAAGCAAAATTATTTAACAGGGTAAATGTTTAAAGTTATATCCTTATCATTATCACCAAACACAGAAAAGGACGACGTGGCTTTAGCTCTTCGGCTTATTTTTACTCCTTGGCAGTGGAAAAAAGGAGAAGCTATAACCGAATTAGAAAAAGCTTTTAAAAATAAATTTAACTTAGGCCCTTGTTTCTCTTTTAATAGCGGGCGTTCTTGTCTTTTAGGTATCTTAGAAGCAATCCAAACAAAAGAAGGTGATGAAGTAATTATTCAGTCATTTACCTGTAACGCTGTGGTTAATCCAATTTTAAAATTTAAGGCCAAGCCAGTTTATGTGGATATTGGTCAGGATCTAAATATAGATGTTTCCAAAATTGAATCAAAAATTAGCTCTAAAACTAAAGCCATTATCGCACAACATACTTTTGGAATGCCTTGTGATATTGAGGATATTCGTAATCTTTGTCAAAAACACAAT
>JAXDCF010000068.1:0-2768 GCA_034678205.1 Patescibacteria group bacterium | reverse complement strand
TTAACGAAAGATATTGCCCTTGTCGCAAGATGACAGGCGACAAAGAGGAAGACAAGAAAATAATTTGTCCGTGCATATATCATAAAGAGGAAATAGAAAAAGACGGCCACTGTCATTGTAATTTATTTGTTAAGTAATTTAAAAATCCCCGTTAGGGGATTTTTGCTACTCATTGACTCGTCTTGTATATTCTCCCGATTCGGTATTTATTTCTAAGATATCACCTTCGTTAATAAATAATGGGGCTGAAATTTTGGCTCCGGTTTCTAAGGTTACTACCTTGTTACCAGATTGAGCGCGATCTCCTTTTACGCCAGGCGGAACTTCGGTTACTTTTAGTTTCACTTTAATGGGCAAAGCAACATTAATAATTTTTTGATTAAACAAAATTGTGGTTACAATTTCATTGGCTTTTAAAAATTTAGCCGCATTTCCAATTTTTTCTTCTTCTAGTTCAAATCTTTTCGAAGGATTATCAACTTCGGAAAAAGTATATTTACCTTTATTTTGGAAAATAAATTTGGCTTCATTCTTTTCAATGTCAGCTTCCTCAAAAGAGTCTCTGGGTTGGGCTGATTTAGCGATTACAGCTCCAGAAACAAGGTTACGAAGCTTCATTTGTAAGTAAGAATGTCCACGGCCTTTAAAAGTATTCTGCGCTTCTATTATTTCATAGGGTTGATCATTAACAATAACAATCTTTCCTACATTTAATTCTGAATATGACAACATAATTATATATCTATTATCTATAAAATTTATTTAATCGGGTCGGTTCGCCATTCAATTTGGTTATCTTTGCCCGCATATTCTAACCATTCACCGCCATCATCAATGACAAACCATTTCTTTTTAGTGGCAGACCATACCATGGGTTGGTTTTGAAAATAAGGTTTTTTGACAACTTCTTTGGGTTTTAAACGCCCAAGTTCTAGCCATTTTTTGAAAACAGTTTCAATAGTGTAATCTAGATTTCTTGAATTTGCCCATTCGGCTACTATACTAATAGCTGATTTTGCTTTTTTTGTCGAGCCCGCTAATTCAATTAATTCTTTAGCCGGCCGCGTAAAACGAGAATAAATTATTTTTTGTTTTTTAGCATCAGCTTTAATTTCTTCCAAAGTTAAACCCTTGGTAAAAAAATAGTGATTTACCACTTCTTGAATATCTGTTTCTTTCTTTTCTTTTTCAATTACATCAATTTTCCGACTTTTTCCATTGGTTTTCTTTTTTGGCGTTATTTTATTTTTTATTTTTTTTGATTTTTTATCCATAAATTCTTTGTCTTGTCAAAATCCCTTAAAGTAAAGTGAATTAATTAATTTCTTTTAAAATCAATTTATAATATTCTTTTACTTTTTCTAATTCTTTTTCGCCCGTAGGTGTAATTTTATACATTCGGCGCCTTTGATCTAAAAAACTTTTTACAAATCCTTGCTCTTCTAATCTATAAAGCACGCGATAGGGTGTAATATTGCCGGGCCGAAACCCAAATTGTTTTTCTATAATTGCTGGTAAATCCCAAGCATAATTTTGCCCGCTTTTTAAAACAGACAAAATATAGATCCACAAATTTTCTTTAGTATTAGATTTTTTTAATCTTTCTAAGGGTGTCATATTATTATCCTAAAACAATTAAAGCTAATCGTAAAGGTTGACATTAATTTTTATTGTTATACGATTATTTTTGGTAAAGATGGTTTTTGCCATCCTACTTGTAAAATTTATCCAATTCATTGGAGGAAAAGAAAATGTGTGGGACAGAATTAATTTTGTACCTTCAGACAGCAGAAGGTATTCGGTGTGCTTTTGATGAAGACGAATTTCTAGCCAAAGGCTTCTCTAAAGAGAATGTTCTATGGTTTGAAATAAGAAGCCAGGGTTGTATTGGGCCCTCTACTAATTCACGCATCATCTATGATAATGGAGACGCCTCAAAGACAAGCGCAATCATTAAGACCTTCGTTGGGAAGGATGCCCGTGGATATCGCAAGCAAAATGTCCACTATTTAAATCTAAGAGATGGGAATCTAAGCGTCTCAAACGTCCGATCATTGGAGATTGGCTACAAAAAGAGTATGTGATTTTAAAAGCATACTCAATTTTTATTTTATAAAACTATTGACAATCTATTTTACAGCTGTAAAATAGATTTATACATAAGAATACTAATTTATTTTATTAAGATAACAATAATTTATGGCAAAAAAAACAAAATCTGTGTCTAAAAATAAAAGCAAAGAAATTAGGATTGCAATTGCTGGTATTGGTAATTGTTGTAGTTCCTTGGTGCAAGGGATTTATTATTATAAAAACATTAAAGATGACGATGAATTAGTTCCAGGGTTAATGCATAATATTCTTGGAGGTTACAAAATCTCGGATATTAAAATAGTAGCTGCTTTTGATGTTGATAAAAGAAAGGTGGGTAAAGATATTGGTGAGGCAATTTTTGAAAAACCAAACTGCACCAAAATTTTTTGTAGTGATATCCCTAAAACTGGCGTGGTTGTAAAAATGGCCCCTATTTTAGATGGCGTAGCTTCACATATGAAAGATTATCCAGAAGATCAAACTTTTGTTGTTTCTGATAAAAAAGCAATTGATGTAGTAGAAGAATTAAAAAAGACGAAAGCCGATATTTTAGTTAGCTATATGCCAGTAGGTTCTCAAAAAGCTACGGAATTTTATGCTAATGCATGCTTAGAAGCTGGAGTAGCTTTTGTTAATTGTATGCCAGTGTTTATTTGTTCTGATGAGAAATGGGA
>JAXDCF010000067.1:0-3261 GCA_034678205.1 Patescibacteria group bacterium | reverse complement strand
CTTTAAAAATTCTCTATCAAAATCAAGTGTTCCATCTTTTAAAATTTCTACTTCTGCACCCTGTAATAATTTAAATTCCTTGCCTTGTTTTTTAAACTCTTGATTAAGTTTATCAATTTCTTTTTTTTGTTTTCTTAATTCTTTTTCGTCTAATCCATTTTCTATTTTTAAAGTTTTGGTATGGTCTGTAATCCCTAAATAAACATAGCCCATTTCCATAGCTCGTTCAGCCATTTCACGTAAAGAATCTTGTCCTCCATTCCAACTCGTATGACAATGAAAATCTCCCTTAATATCTTTTAATTCCACTAAATCAGGCAATCTATTTTCTTGTGCAGCCTCAATTTCTCCTTGATTTTCACGTATTTCTGGAGGTATCCATTTTAAGCCCAATTTTTCGTAAATTTCTTCTTCGTTCTCTCCTTTTATTTTTCTACCCGAACGAGTAAATAATCCGTATTCGCTTAGTTTTAAGCCCTGTTTAATAGCTAGTCGACGTAAAGCAATATTATGCTCTTTGCTACCAGTAAAGTATTGCAAAGCCGCACCATAAGAACCATTTCCAACGACTCGCAAATCAATATCTAATCCATCTTTTGTTTTTACTGATGATTTGGTTTCTCCTTTGGCAACTATTTTAACCACTTCTTCCATTTTAACAAAAGTATTCATTATCTTCTTAATTAAATACTGATCTGAAGTATCGGCTACTGCCACTAAAAAATCCGCATCACCAATAGTTTCTTTTCTCCGTCTTGTGGATCCAGCCACGGATATTTTTTTAACTCCCTGAATTTTTTTAATTTTTTGCTCTATATTTTTAATTAAAGGAAAAATTTCCCGAAATAAAAATCTACCTTTGGATTGTTTTAAAAACCCGATAGCTTCTAAAACATTATCCTCTGTTTTTTTTCCAAAACCAAAAAGGGGCGCAATCTTTCCTGCCTTAGCAGCTTTCTCTAAATCAATTAAATTTTTAATGTTTAGTTCGTCGTAAAGCTTTTTTATTTTCCTCACGCCCAAACCCTCTACTTTAGTTAAAGTTTCAAAATCAATCGGAGATGTTTTTTTAATATCTTTATAATATTCTATCTTGCCGGTTTTTAAGTATTCTTCTATTTTTTGGGCAATACTTTTACCTATGGCTGGGATTTCTTCTAGCCCCTTTATTCCCTCTCGTTTATATATTTCTGCTACATCCTCTTCTAAAGAATCTAGGGAAATTGCAGCCTGCTGATAGGCCTTTGGCTTAAAAGGTATTTCATTTAGTTCTAAAAAATCGCCGATCTCAAATAAAATTTTGGCAATCTCTTGATTTTTCATTTATGATCAATATGATTTGTAAGCTTGATTCTAATTACCTTTTTCTTTTTTTCTTAAAAATATCTTTGATGTCCATATAAACACCACCATGATAATTGCCTATAATATCTTTTTTAAGGCAAAGTAAAAAAACTACGCTAAGCATTCCAAGAATTGTAGAAAAGATAAAAGAAGAAGTAAAGCCAAATTTAAAAACCAAAAGACCGGTGATAAATCCAGAAACACCCGTTCCAAAACCAAGCACTGAATCATCTAGGGACCATTCTGTGGCTTCTTTGCCTTTATCTATATTTCTTGTAAAAATAGCCCTCCATCCAGCAATAGAAATTGCCATTCCAGCACCATAGAAAAAATCTAAGACATAAATTTGCCAAGGGAACCTAGATAAAACATAGCCCAAAGGGATAACTGATGCAGTTAAAAATCCAAGGAGAAGAAAAAGATAATCATCTCTATCTCCCTTATGATGATCTAAAAATAAACCAGCTGGATATTGTAAAAATGATTTGGTAATCCAATAAATAGCAGTTGCAATACCAACCACAAAAGCACTTCCACCTATAATATTTTGCACCACAAAAATTGAAAAAACTGGAGTAACTAAACCCCATCCTGTCCAAAAAGCTAAATCTGCTAAAATTAAATACCTAATTATTTTATTTATTTTCATGTTTATATTTTTTGTTTTTTATTTACCCTGTTAAATAAGATTTGAGCCTTTGTTTAATAAATTCTTTGCCATGATATGTTTTTAAATATTTTTCTCTATGCGTTGCATCTTGTTGATTTAAACAAGTTTCATAGTATACAAGAACCAATGGTCTTCTACTTTTTGTCGCCACCACCAATCCTTTCTTGTGTTGCTCAAATCTTAATTTTAAATTTTTAGTATAACCTACGTAATTTTTATTATCTTTTCTACTTTTCAGAACATAAACATACTGCATACATTTGAAACAAATTTAAAATTATTTAACAGGGTGAAATTTTTCTTCTACAATGCTAAACCCTTTTTTTAATAAAAATCCTAACCCCAAAATAGAAATAACGATTTCAGCCCCTCTAATTATCATCGTAAAAGCCGTGACCATAGAAGATTCTAGATGAAAAGCATTAAAAGCTGCTACTTGAATAATTTCGTGCGCTCCTAAAGAAGTAGGAATTGGAACAAGAGCGGAAAAATAACTAAAACCTAAAATTGAAAGCGAAATAATAAAATCAATGCTTATGCCACCCAAAAAGATAATTAAAAGCCAAACTCGGACAAGCATTACCCCTGCCCTTAATAATGACAAAATCAAACCCTTAATTAAAGTTTTGCTACCTGGTTGAAAAAAAGCTAAAACCTCGTTTTCAATTTCTAAAATATTATTGCTTTTAGCAATTTCTTTATGAACAATTTTTTTGATTAAACCAGAAACAATGCTTTTTTGATTTAAAGCTTTGAAATAGAAAAACCCTATTGAACCGATGAAAAATACCAATACTGTTCCAAAAATATATAAAACCTGAATTGGAAGATTAAGACGAGAGAATAAGAAAAATAAACCAAATAAAATTACGAAAATATTAATGGTCCACTCTAAAATTCTTTCTATGATTACAGATGAAGCTGCTTTTGAGATTTGAATTTTTTCTTCTTTGACTAAAGAAAAAATTCTAAATATTTCTCCTGACAAAAAAATGATTGGGAATAAATACATCATTGCATATCCTCCTAAATAAGAATCAAAAATTTTTCGGAAAGAAATATCTACTTGTTTATCTTTTAAAATCTCATACCAACGCCAATTACCAATAATCGCAATCAAAAAAGTAAGCGCAAGAATTTCTATCCCCTGCCAACCCTTAATAACCTCGATAGCTTGCCAGACATGATCCCATCAAACTACCCTTCCAAACCAAATAAAAATAGCTGCTCCTACAAGCAAAGAAATT
>JAXDCF010000066.1:0-2730 GCA_034678205.1 Patescibacteria group bacterium | reverse complement strand
TTGCCAAAGTAATATTTTTTATTAACTTGCCAGTTTTTTCTATTTTAATCACCTCGCTATTTAACAAAAGAGAAACTTTATTTTCTTTTAACTTTTTAAGCAAGGCCTGCAAAATTGTAATAGATTTATCGCTTTTAGGAAAAACCCTACCATCTAATTCGATTTTTAATTCCACGCCTAGTTTATTAAAAAAATCCATTGTTTCTTTTACTCCAAAATGCGTTAAAGGTGATAGTAAAAAATCACCCTCTTTCCCAAAAACCAAAGCCAATTCTCGATTATTAAGATTGGCATGCGTTAAATTGCAACGACCATCTCCTGTAATCAAAAGCTTTTTTCCAAGAGAAGGATTTTTATCCAAAAGCGCTACTTTTTTACCAGACTCAGAAGCCATAATTGCGGCCATCATTCCCGCTGGTCCTCCGCCTATTATAATTATATCAAAATCGTTTTCTTGTTTCATAAACTATTTACCACTTTTTATTTCTATTACATCTCCGTCTTGTACAAAATATTCTTTGCCCTCTGTTCTAATCAACCCTTTTTCTCTTGCCGATACAAAACCGCCCACGTCTATTAACTTTTGCCAATTAATTACTTCTGCGCGAATAAAAAATTCTTCAAAATCAGAATGGATCGCTCCGCCCGCTTGTGGAGCCCTGTCGCCTTTTTTGATTGTCCAAGCCCTAGTTTCATCTGGCCCAGTAGTTAAAAAAGTTATCAATCCTAAGGCCTCGTATGATTTTTTTATTAAATCATTAAGCCGTGTTTCTTTTGGCAAACCCAAAGATTCACGCTCTTCTCCGGGTAAATCAGCGTAATCCGCTTCAGATAAAACATCCATAATTATATATGGCCAATTATTGCTTTCAAAAATATTTTTAACTTCCTCGGAAACATCTTTATCTTCGCCATTAAACAAATAAATCCTGGGTTTCATAGATAATAATTGTAACCCCTTAATCGCTTTCTGTTCTTCTTCGGTCCAATTTATTCCATAAGCAGATTTTCCTTGTTTTAATAATTCGTAAATCTTTTTTAAAACCTCTTGTTCTTTCAAAGCGTTTTTATCGCCTGATTTTACTTCTTTCTCCAAAGAACCCAAACGTTTTTCCGCAATTTCCAAATCTTTCAAAATCAATTCTGTTTCTAAAATTTCTTTATCTTTTAGAATATCTATTCCTGAACGGGTATTAACAATATTAGGATTGTTGAAAGCTCGCAAAACATAAATAATTGCGTCTACCTCTCTAATATTGGCCAAAAATTTATTACCTAATCCCTCGCCTTTGCTAGCACCTTCAACTAACCCCGCAATATCTACAAATTCAATTGTGGTATATATTTTTTTAGCCGAATTAGTTAATTTAGCTAACGCCTCTACGCGAAAATCGGGTACAGCAACAACCCCAACATTTGGATCTATGGTGCAAAAAGGATAGTTTGCCCTATCCACTTGCTTTTTAGTGATAGCTTGGAATAGAGTTGACTTGCCCACGTTAGGAAAACCAACGATTCCGATATGTAATGGCATAAAATTATAAATTCCGTATAACAGGTTTATCGATTTTTAACAATAGAGGTATCGCTAAATAATTTTTCTGCTTCCTTAACAAGAGACATCATCTGTTTTTCACTTAATCCAACTATTTTAGAAATATTTTTAATATCTTTAAATTTTAACAAATCCGAAGCCAGCATTAAATCAGCTTCACCAAAAGATTGATCCATATACTTTTTAAAAGATGGCAAAATGGTAATAGGATATAATTTCTTATCTTCTATCATTTTTTCTAAACCATTATTTTTGGGATAATTCCAGCCCAACAATTCAATCCCTTGGCATTTAGAATACTTAATTGCTTGCGTAGTAAATTTAACATTAGTTATAACCAAAGGAATAACTTTTTGCTGATTGCTAATTTTATTTTTAAAATAAGTTGGGCAAACATCGCTGGCTGCAGCAAACAATTTCATGCACACCCCCAAATCAATCCTTTCTCCTGGCTGATTACGATATTTACACTCTCCAAAATAAATAATATCTTCTTTTTCAGCCACAATATCGGTCTCGTAGCTAATGCAACGCCCCGGGATATATTGATTTATCTTTACCGAAAAACCGTATTTTTCAAAAACTCGTTTTATAAATTTTTCAAAAGAAAATCCATCTGGACCCAAATTTCTAATTGCTTGTTTTAAATTAAATCTTACTGCCGCTACTGGATGTTCTTTTGCTAATTCTTGCCTAACAATTTTAAAAATCTCGGAAGTATTAATCCCTTGATAAAGTTGAGATCTAATTTGTTCTAAAATCTTTGTAGCAATTTGACCTGTAGCACCAGACCTTTTTAAAGAGCGCAAAACTTTGCGCTCTGAAAACAATTCCTCCTGACCTAAAGAATTAATAACTCTAATTTGTTGAGACATATCTAATCAAAAAATTTTGTTTTTAAATTTTCTTTAATATTTTGATATTTCTTTTCAATACTCTTTACTTTAAAAGCTAAACCCATTATCCAAACTCCAATAATTATAGACATTAAACCAATAATGTAAGCAATAAAAACAAGTGCTTGTTCTGGCCAAACCAAGAAAATTAATCCAACGGCAACAACCAAAAGAGAAATCATAAAAATATTCACCCAATTGCCACTAATTTCTTTAACATAAGTATCTATAATCCCAATAATAAAATTGTTTTGTTTTTTATTTTCTTCTGACATATTT
>JAXDCF010000065.1:0-3956 GCA_034678205.1 Patescibacteria group bacterium | reverse complement strand
AAAAGAAAAAATCATGAAAGATTTTAAAAACAAAAAATTTGATATCTTAGTTTCCACCTCTGTAATTGAGGTTGGCATAGACATTCCCAATGCTACAGTAATGATGATTGAAGGCGCAGACCGATTTGGTTTAGCTCAATTACACCAATTTCGTGGACGTGTAGGCCGCGGAGAACATCAATCTTATTGTTTCCTTTTAACTACTTCTGGCACTGGTTCAACCAAAGAAAGATTAAAGGCTATGATAAAATATGATTCTGGTTTTGAATTGGCAGAAATGGATTTAAAAATCAGGGGCCCGGGAGATTTTATCGGAGTCCGCCAATGGGGTCTGCCAGACTTTGCTTTTGAATCTTTAAAAAATCCTAAATTAATTGAAAAAACAAAAAAAATTGCAGAAGCAATCTTAGAACAAAGCCCAGATTTATCTAAATTTCCTAATCTTAAAACTCGCCTAGAGTCCTTTGAAGAACGCATCCATTTGGAATAAATTAGAATCAAGAATGTTTGGGGGTGCCACCCCCAAACATTATTAAAAATATCCTAATAAAAGTTGACGAAGTCAACTTGTTAATGCTATGAGCCAAGAGCTAAGCTCCATGAGCCATGTTTGGATGTTAAACACCCAAACATTTTATTCTCCTATTCCTTTAATCTGAATTAAAGAAACTTGGCTTTGGTTTAAAAATCTAATTGGCAACAAAGTATTACCCAAACCGCTATCAATATACAAAAGCGACTCATTTGGCATAAAGTAAAGCCCTTTTGAATATTTAGGAAAGAATCCCTGGCCAGGAACAGTGATTGCGCCCAAGAAAGGCAATCTAATTTGTCCTCCATGAGTATCTCCAGATAAAATTAAATCTGCTTTTATATTTTCATTATTAATTGCTAGGTCCGGATTATGTAAAAGTAAGATTGAAAAATCTTGCTGCGAAATATGTTTTATAAAATCAATATCTCCGCTATCATTATAATAATCTAATCCATAAAGAGTAACTGATTGATTATTTTTTTTATAAGATATTTGGGTCCTATCTAATATTTTTACTCCCCTATCAACTAAACCAATTAAAATATTTCTGGTATTTTTTTGCTCATGATCACCTGCAACAAAATAAATGTTTTGATTTATTTTCAAAAGTTCATCAATTACATTGTAGGCATAAGTATAATCTTTTGTGTTTTTATCTATAAAATCTCCAGTAATTACAATAAAATCTGGCTGGCTATCTTTTATTTTTTCGTATAACTCGGCATTATTGTTAAAAAATGTTTTATTGTGCAGATCGCTAATTTGAATAATATTAATCTGCTCACCTAAATTAATTTTTTTAGTGGCTATTTCAATTTTATTTAATTTTATAAAATTAACCTCAAAAAAAACATCTCCAATCAAAAAAATCAGAGAAATTAAAAAGAGTATGAAGATATTTTTTTTACTCACCAACATATTGGCTGTCTTTTCTTATTTTTGGAGTTACCCAAAAACCCATATACTTGCCAAAAAACCAATGCAACTGAGCATGCAAAGCTGGAATAGAACTAAAAAATACCAGAACAAATGGAACTAAAATCCATTCTAAAACAAGAATAATATATTTAAATTTCCCATAATTTATGGGCTTGGGGGGCAACAAAACAATACTTATATAAATTGAAAGGATTAATCCCAGCATATTAATTGTTAGAAGGGTGCTTGTAATTTTCGGTAAGTTATAAGAAAGAACGGTCTGTAACCACACTGGCCCACCAAAAATTAAAGGTAGCCAACCCAAAACCAAAATAATTATTGAAGAAATACCCCACGAAACATGCCCCTCAATTAAATCAAAACCCATAGAAAATTTCTTTTTGAAAGGTATTTTTTTATTTTTTGTACAAGCAAAAAGAAAATAAGGAATCTCTCCCACACCATAGGCCCACCTTTTTTGTTGCTTATAGATATTTTTTAAAGTAGTTGTAAGTTTTGGAGCAACATTAGCATCCATAGAAACTGGGTATAAAAGCGGTTCCACCCTATAATCACCATCAAACTGGAAAAAACATTGCCAAAATATTCGAGAATCATCAGAAACCACATTTACCTGCTTAAATCCAACATCTAATAATGCTTTAAAGCTCATTGAGTGAGAAGAAAAAGTAATTAATTTTTCTGGCCTCTCTTGATTCATTGTGTGCCAAAAAGTAGAAGAAAATGCAAAAACCCTAGAAATTGCTGGAGATTGCCAAATATTATTAAGATAAAGAGGAATTGGCTGATAACTAGTTCTTAATGGCTTTTCGGTGGTTAAGTAATGATAAGCCAAACAACTAAAATATTTTGGATAAAAAACAGAATCAACATCAAAAGAAGAAACTATAATGTTTTCATAAGGTATTTTTTCAACATCTATGAGTAGTTCTTTGGCTTTTTTACCAGCCCAAGCATCATTACTGCCGTGTCCTGCAAGCTCTCCTTCTAAATCAGATGGATGATAAGTAACTAAAAGTTTAAAAAAATCTTGACCAAATTTTTTCTCAATTTCTTTGGCGATCATTTCTCCATGCTCTATTGCCCTAGCTTCACAAGCTAAAACCACCATCACTTTATCCAAAGGATAATCTATATTTTTTAAAGAATTAAAAGTTTGTTCTACTATTTCTAAGGGTTCTTTGTACATTGGCAAAATAACTAAATGATAAATATCGTGCCAATTTTTAACAGGTAAATTGTTTTTTATTTCCCCAAGCTGGTTTAATTTTCCGATCCAATCTTCTTGTTCATTTTTTACCATCTGTTTATAGCCAGCATTTAAATAAAAAGCAAAATAAATAGTTCGGAGTAACCAATATGTATCATAAAGAATAATAAAAAAAGCCACCCAGGCTGGAATATAAATAGAAAAAATAACAGCTAAAATTAAAATAGAAAAACTAATAATAGCTGTTAACATTTCAAAAAAACGATACAATCGCCTCTCTTTCTTGTTTACAAAGTCACGAGCAGTTCCAACTTTAAGATAATTTTGATTTTCTGGCATATTAAAGAATGATTTATTGTATAAATTTATAATTACAATTATTTGTGTTTGCGTCAAATGAAATATTATCCCTGTAGGGTTTCCGCTTATTACATATCAGTGTGGCAAAACAATACTCAGGGAATCGCCCTTCGGTAATTTTCTGTTGAAACCGCACTCAGGCCGGCCCCCTACTTCGCCAAGGCTACGCAGGGCGCAGTCGGTGCCTCCGCCAATCGGCGGAGCGCCTACGCCTTCGATTCCCTGTAGGGTTTCCGCTTATTACATATCAGGGTGGCAAAACAATACTCAGGGAATCGCCCTTCGGTAATTTTCTGTTGAAAATTCCTCAGGGCCGGGCTCGGCGCCGTCGCGCCTACGCCTTCGATTCCCTGTAGGGTTTCCGCTTATTACATATCAGGGTGGCATTATATGCCACCCTGATATGTAAATAGTGACCCTACAGGGAATCGAACCCTGATTACCAGATTGAAAATCTGATGTCCTAACCGTTAGACGATAGGGCCAAAAATTGAATAATCCTAAGAATAAATATAGATTATATATACCAAAATTAAGATAAAAAATCAACCGATATTTAGATGGGCTTGTTTATACCCCTAAAAACAAAAAATTTGTATCCTAAAAAATTAAAAATGGTTGAAATAAGAATGGCTATGAATTTTATAAAATTAAGCCAAACATAATCACTAGTAGCGGGCTCTAAAAAAGTAGTCCCCAAGAAAACAAGCAGTGTGTTCACAAGATTAGCAACCACGCTCACTGCCAAAAAAGAGGAACATTCTGCCAAGGTTGGATGACCCTGTTTTTTAAAGGTCCAAAATTTATTCAAAAAATAAGAATTGATAACCGCTAAAGAAAAAGAGACAAAATTAAATAAAATTATTAATCCACCGGAAAAAACATTAAAAGCAAAGCAAAGATAATTTAAAA